>DASRKU010000264.1:0-3375 GCA_035648815.1 Verrucomicrobiia bacterium
TCTTCCCCTCGGCATACGTGCGTCCGCTATAGGATATCGCCACTTCGTAAATCCTCAGGCCCAGACGGCTGACTTTGGCTGTGATCTCAGGCTCGAAACCAAAGCGATTTTCCTGAAGCTGGATTTTTTGAATCACTTCCCGGCGAAACGCTTTGAAGCCCGTTTCCATGTCGGTGAGGTTTAAATTGGTCGCCATGTTCGAGAGCGTCGTCAGGAACTGGTTGCCGAGATAATGCCAGTAATAGAGCACCCGGTGCGCGCCTGAGCCGATAAATCTGGAGCCGAATACCACGTCGGCTTTACCCGCCAGAATCGGGTTTAACAGGATCGGGTATTCCGCCGGATCATATTCCAGGTCGGCATCCTGCACGATCACGCACGGCGCGGTGGCCTTCCCAAATCCGGTCCTGAGCGCGGCGCCTTTGCCCTGGTTGCGGTCGTGCCGAAATAACTTGATCCGCGCATGGCCCGCTGCCAGGGCCTCCAGAGTCTTCCAGGTTTCGTCCGTAGAACCATCATCCACGATGATTAATTCCTCCACCAGCGGCTGGGCCAGGATCGACCGGACGACGGTGGCCACGGTCCTGGCCTCATTATAAACAGGCACAACGACGGCAAGGCAGGTCTGAGGCGGGCCCTTCGATTCTTCGATCGATGCGAGTGGGAGGGGACTTTTCAAGTTTAATGTGTCCACGGTCGAAGGCCCCAAGCTAGAGGATTGGTTTGATCAGGTCCAAAGTTTTTTGACCTTCCTTTTTTCCTGCTGTTGATTTTTCGCGATTAAGCGCAGGAGCAGAAACGGACCGAATTCGCATGGACAGGGGTTTGGCTGGGTCGATATGATTCAACCATGTCTGGCAAACGCAGCGGAGACGACTCCGCTCCCGCGCGCGGTCGGCTTGTTTCCATCGGTCTCCGCTGTGTCCTGCTCGTGGCGGTGCTGGTGGCTTATTATCCGGCGTGGAACGGGCAGCCGATCTGGGATGATGACGGGCACCTGACAAAACCCGCGCTGCAATCCACCGATGGTCTGGTTCGAATTTGGACAACTCCGGGCGCCACGCAGCAATATTATCCGCTCGTCCACACCGCCTTTTGGGCCATGCACAAACTCTGGGGCGAGTGGCCCCTGCCGTATCACCTGCTGAACATCCTGCTGCACGGTGTCTCTGCTTTGCTGCTGCTGAACATTCTGCTGAAACTCGAGGTTCCAGGCGCCTGGCTGGCAGCTTTCCTGTTCGCGCTGCACCCCGTCGAGGTCGAGTCAGTGGCATGGATTTCAGAACTCAAGAACGCGCTATCAGGTGTTTTGTATCTGAGTGCGGCGCTGGCCTACCTCCGATTTGACAAAACCCGCAGCGGGAGATGGTATGCCGCGGCATTTGGACTTTTTCTATTGGCCCTGATGTGCAAGACGGTCGTGGCAAGCCTGCCGGCGGCCCTGCTGGTGGTGTGGTGGTGGAAGCGGGGCACTCTGAATTGGAAAAAAGATGTGCTGCCGACGCTCCCGTTGTTTGCCGCGGGAATCGTCGCCGGGCTGTGCACCGCGTACGTGGAAAAGCACTTCATCGGCGCCCAGGGAAAAGCGTTCGAGCTGACGTTCATCCAAAGATGCCTCATTGCCGGGCGGGCGTTTTGGTTCTACCTCGGGAAACTCTTCTGGCCGGCGCAATTGAGTTTTATGTATCCTCGGTGGACCGTCAGCCCCTCTGTTTGGTGGCAATACCTGTTCCCGGCTGGGGGCCTGGTCCTGCTGGCCGGCTTGTGGCGGCTGTCCCGGCGCCATCGCGGCCCCCTGGCTGCCGCGCTCTTTTTCGGCGGCACCTTGTTCCCCGCCCTGGGCTTTGTCAATGTGTTCCCGTTCCGATACTCTTTTGTCGCCGATCATTTTCAATACCTCGCCAGCATCGGAATCTTCACTCTTGCCGCCGCGGGTTGCGCGGGCCTGCTGCGATGGATTGGAAGTTGGGGACAAGCCCGCGGCAATGTCGTTTGCGCCGCAATGCTTCTCGTGCTCGGTTGCCTCACCTGGCAGCAGTGCGGAATGTACATCGGGCCTGAGAAACTCTGGCGCACCACCCTGGAATTGAACCCCAATTCCTACATGGCACACGATAACCTGGGAAACTTGCTCCGGGCCACCGGGCGGCTGGGCGAGGCCATTGAGCATTACCAAAGCGCCATCCTGGCAGATCCTGACGATAGCAAGGCCCATAATAACCTGGGTGTGGCATTGCTCGATTCCCACCGTCTCGATGAGGCCATCAGCCAGCTCCGTTTATCTCTGGACCTGGCGACGCAATCGCCGGAGGACACGGCGCAAGCCCACTACAACCTGGGAAACGCGTTCCTGGCTAAAAAACTCCCGGACGAAGCCGTTCGCGAATACCGGGCCAGTTTGGAAATTAACTCGCGCGACGTGGCCGTCCTCGGCAATCTCGGCTCCGCCCTGGTTCAGTCGGGTCATGCGAGCGAGGCGATCCCGCAGTTTGAGCGTGTACTCGAAATTCAGCCGGACAACATCAGTGCGCGCAACAACCTGCCTGTTGCATTAATACAAGCAGGCCGGGTGGAAAAGGCACTCAAGCTTCTTCAAGAGTCCGCCGCAGACAATCCGCGGAGCAAAGCGGCACACAAGAATTTTGCCAAAGCGCTCCTGAAGACAGGCCGGCAGGATGAGGCTTTGGGAGAATTTGGGAAGGTGTTGGAGATCGACCCGCAGGATGCGGAGAGTTGGGGTTTGCTTGGGATGATTTACCTTGGGAAACACGAGCTGGGCGAGGGGATCAAATGCTTTGAGCAACTGCTGAAGGTGCAGCCCGAGAATGTGCAGGTTTTGAACGACTCGGCATGGATCCTGGCGACGTGTCCGGATGGGTCGGTGCGCAACGGGGCGCAGGCGGTTGAATGGGCGACTCGGGCGAGCGAGTTAACCAAAGGGAGCAACCCGGCGATATTGGCCACGTTGGCGGCGGCGTATGCGGAGGCGGGGAGGTTTAATGAGGCGGTGGAGACATCGCAAAAAGTTTTGGACCATCTTGCGGACGGACAGGACAACGCGAAAACCGCGGAGCTGAAACATCGCATCGAACAATACAAGTCAGGCAAGCCCTTTCGTGATCCAGGTCTTGGGGTGTCCAAAACCCCGTAGCTGCGTCTCGTCAGAGCGCAGCCAATCATCTGAGGCGCTGACCAGCTTGCCTTGGCGTAGGTTTTGTCAGCCGCGTTCTCACGAGACGCGGTCACGGAGTTCGATGGATGGCCCTGAGAGTTTACATTTGGCGCTGCTGTTGTTAGTAATGGCCGGTGCTCAAAGAAGCCGCCATCTGGAAATCCCTAAATAATTCCAAACGGTTGATCCTTATCGCCGGGCCA
>DASRKU010000265.1:0-5790 GCA_035648815.1 Verrucomicrobiia bacterium
GCTTTCTGCCTCACCGCCCCGGTGAACGCCCCCTTCTCATGCCCGAACAATTCGCTTTCCAGAAGGGTCTCGGGAATCGCCGCGCAGTTGATGCGCACGTAATGGGCATCCTTGCGTCCGCTGAGGCTGTGCAGCGCCCCGGCAACCAACTCCTTCCCCGTCCCGCTTTCGCCCAGGATCAACACCCGGGCGTCCGTCGGCGCCACCGTTTGAATCAATTGCCGCAGCTCGCGCATCGAGGGCGAGTCGCCAACGATGTCCTCGATCCGGTGAATTTCCCCGGCCCGCGCCCGCAAATTCGCATTCTCCCGCAGCAGCCGATAGCGCTCGGCGCACCGGGAAACGGTGTGCAGCAACTCCTCCGGCGCAAAAGGCTTCGGAAGATAATCCACAGCCCCGGCCTTAATCGCCTCCACCGCCAGCTTGGGCGTCGCATAGGCCGTGATCATGACAATGGGCAGGTCCGGCCTGGAAACGCGCGCCTTGGCCAGGAACTCGTAACCGCTCATCCCCCCCAGCCGCACATCGGTGATGACAGTGAAGAAATCCTGTTGCCCCAGGCGCTCCAGGGCTTCCTCCGCCGATTCCACCGCTTCCACCAAATATCCCTCGTCCTTCAGGACTGTCGATAGCGACAGGCGCATGTTCTTCTCGTCATCGACGACGAGCACGGGTGGGAGGGGCATGCTCATATCGGCTCTGCAGGGCGAATCACAGCTTTCACAGGCAATATTAACCTGAAACGAGCTCCCTTTCCAAGCTCGGATTCGGCGCGCACAGTCCCGGCGTAGAGCTCCAGGTTTTGTTTAACGATCGCCAGGCCCAAGCCGGTCCCCTTCTTTTTCGTGCTGTAATACGCCTCGAAAACCCGTTCCAACTTGCTGCGCGGAATCCCCGGGCCATCGTCGGCCACCACAATCTCAACGGATTCGTCGGGCAGCCGGCGGGCGGTGACCACTACCGTGCCCTTGCCATCGAGCGCTTCACGGGCATTTTGAAGAAGGTTGAGCAACACCTCGGCAAAGTGCCGGCGCTGCATCAGCAACGTGGGCAGGGGCAATTCGTAATTCCTCTCGACCCGCACTCCATACTCCGCAGCCGGAGGAAATACCTTCCCAATCGCAGCCTCCAGTTCCTCGATCACCGTCAGCTTCTCGACATGGCCTTCGGTCAATTGCGCGTAGCCCATGATTTGCGTGACGATCGTGTCGGATCGCTCGACTTCCTCCTGGATGATTTCAATTTGTTTTGCGACGTCATTTCTGCCCTCCTTCAGGGCCCGGCGCATTGAGAATGCGGCGTTGTTGATGATCGCGAGCGGATTTTTTATCTGGTGGGCAAACTCCGCGGCAAGGCGTCCGGCTGCGCGGAGCTGGCGTTCGCGCAGCTCAAATTCCCTGGCTTCTTCCATCGAGGCCCGCTGCCGTTCCAGGAGCGCCTGCACGCCGTAACAGCAGGCTGTCAGCAGCCACAGCACAATCAGCCGGAACAGGAACGGTTCCGCCTGGCTGCCCAGCTCTCCATGCCGGATCAGCATGGTTCCGGAATCGGTCCAGCCAATCGGCCTTCGAGGCCTCCTGGCAAGCTCCGGGTTGGAACTGGCCGCCGGGCCCTGGGACGGCGGGTTTGTTGCCGGCACGACAACTGAGGATTTGGGCGCGCTGCGGCCCGGACTGAAAATCCAGTTGATTTGAGGTTCCTCAATGTTGGCATTGAGCAGGCCTGCGCTGAGATAGAACGCGCTCAACAGGAGATTCAGCACGATTTGAGGCGTCGCCAGCGGGATGCTCAGCGCGTTGAGCACGATCAAGCCGGGAAACACCCAGAACGCAGTGCTCTCAAAGCCTCCCGTGATCAGCGCCAGTCCGGCCACGAAAAGCCCGTCCAGGATTCCCAGCGTGAACACAAGCCATTGAAAAATGCCGGGCGGAAATCGCCGCCATCGCAGGAGAATGACCGTGGCGAAAACATTGCAAAGAGTATAGACGATGAAGTAGCGCTGCAGTGTTTCCAGGACGACTCCGGGTGTTGTGGTCACCCCCGGAAGCCAGCCGGAATAGAACAGGTAATAGAGGACGATGGCAATGACACCGGCTTTGGCGGGCAGGACGATGTCCAACTGCATGGCGACGATGCGCCTGGCCTGCGGTTCATGACCCGGCCGCATTGCGGCCAGCAATTGATCCAGCTTCCTCTTCCAACGCCACTCGATGAATTTCATGGCCAACCGCCGGCCTCTCGCGGGCCGGTCCTCAATCCAACAGCTCCGACGCGCGCTGGGCCACCTTCTCCACCGGCCAGAGCCGGCCTATGCCTTCATACCCGCACGACAGCAACCCCTCCTCAGGGCCGATAAATTCCACCCCGCGAGACCTGAGCTCGGCTGCGTTCTTTTGCGTCGCCGGGTGCAGCCACATTTTCCCATTCATCGCCGGGGCGATCAGGATGCGCGCCTGCGGGTTCAGCGCCAGGGCAATGCAGGTCAGCGCGTCATCCGCAAGACCGTGCGCCAGCTTGGCGATCGTGTTCGCCGTGGCCGGAGCTATCAACAGCAGGTCCGCCTCGTCCGCCAGCGTGATGTGCGTGGGCTGCCATTGCCGCTCCTCATCATACAGCCCCGTGACAACCGGGTTTCGCGAAAGCGTCTGGAAGGGCAGGGGCGTGATAAACCGCATCGCGTCGGCGGTCATTACTACGTGGACGGAATAGCCTTTCCGGGTCAATTGACTGGCCAGGTCCACGGCTTTGTGCGCCGCAATCGAGCCGGTGACGCCCAAAATAATGCTGCGCGGCCCCGGCTTCGGCTTCTGGACTTTGGAGATGGGACTCATATTTCCGGCGGCACTGCGCGGGCCGTTCGCATTTTCTCCGCCTGCACAATTGCCAGCATCCGCCTGAGGTCTTCCTGGATTGTCTCGCTGACCAGCAGGTATTCAAAATTCTTCCACTGCGCAATTTCCTGCTTCGCGACGCCAAGCCGCTTCTGGATCACCGCAGCCGCATCGGTGCCGCGCTTGCGCAGGCGCTCCTCCAGCACCGCAAGCGAACGCGGCGTCAGGAACACGGTCACCAGCGCGCGCTTCAGCTCCGGATCCTCCAGCGCCCGCTCGCGTATCGCCGCCGCGCCCTGCACATCCACGTTCAACAGCACATCCTTGCCCTGCCGCAGCTTGCCCAACAGTTCGGATTTCAGCGTTCCGTAGCTGTTCCCGTACACCGTCGCATGCTCCAGAAAATTGCCCGCATGCACCCGCTTCAAAAACGAATCCGCATCCAGAAAATAATAATCGACTCCGTCCACTTCGCCCACGCGCGGGGCGCGGGTGGTGCAGGTAATCGCCCGGGTCATGTGCGGGTAGGTTGCCAGCAGGTGCTGGCACAAAGTCGTCTTGCCGCCTCCCGATGGCGCCGAGATCAGGACCAGCAGAGGCTGGACCTGCGGGGCGGGGACGCGCGGGGCCGGATCCTGTTTCTCGACGGGCGTTCCATCAGCGCTCGCCCCCTGCGCCGGCGCCTCGCTCTGGCTCCTCCCGCCACGGACAGAACGCCGCGAGCCGCGACCGCGTTCGGCTTTCTTCCGGCTCCTGCCGGCCGGATGGCTGGTCTGGATGCTCTGAGCTTTGCTGCTCATTCCACATTTTGAGCCTGCTCCCGGAACTTTTCCAATTCCGATTTGAGCGTCACCACTTCCCGTGAGATCAGGCTGTCGTTGGCTTTGGACCCGACGGTGTTCACTTCCCGGTTCATCTCCTGCGCCAGGAAATCCAGCATCCGGCCCACGGGTTCCCTGGATTTGAGGCAATCATCAAACTGCTTGAAATGGCTTTGCAGCCGGGTGAGCTCCTCGGTGATATCGACGCGGTCGGCAAAGTAAACGATTTCCTTGAGCAATCGCTCGTCATCGGGTGCCGGCGCGTCCAATCCGGCGTTCTTGATCCGTTCCAGCAACTGGTCGCGGTAACGCTCCCCCACCTGTGGGGCCCGCTTCTGAACCTTTTGCGCCGCCCGGCGCATCACACTCATGCGTTTGACCAAATCCTGCATCAGGTGATTGCCTTCGCGTTCGCGCATTTGAACCAGCGCCGCCAGCGCCGCTTTCAGTGCCTTCTCCACCACCGGCCAGATGTTCTCACCCTCCGCAAGCTGTTCGTCGGTCTGGAAAACTCCCGGCGCGCGGACCAGGTGATCCAGCGTCGCAGATCCCGAAAGCTTGAGCTGTTTGGCCAGGCGATTGAGCTCGCGCGCATACGCTTTGGCAAGGTCCACGTTGAGGCACTTGCGCGCCGCCGAGTTCCCTCCCGCCGCATGCAGCGATAACCGCACCGTCAGCCGCCCACGCGATATGTACCGGTTGATCAGGTCCCGAATCGGACCTTCCAGGATCTCGACTTCTCGCGGAAGATTCATCGAGACTTCGGTTTGTTTTCGGTTCACCGAGCTCAGCTCGACGGTAATCTTGAATCCGTCCTGCGAACACTCGCCGCGACCGTAACCCGTCATTGACTTCATCAATGAAGACTATGTGAAAAATGGCATGAAATGTCTAATGCCGAATTCCAGGGAGGTTGAGAGGTGAGAGATCGGAGTGGGGACGGCTCGTCCCCAATAATTGAGTTTGAACATCCAACAACCAACCCCCAAGGACTGCACAAAAGAAACCCTCACCCCATCCCTCTCCCATCCGATGGGAGAGGGTGGCCGGAGGCCGGGTGAGGGTCTGGGAGTGGGTGTGGGAGAGGGAACGGGTGAGGGTTCCCTCCCTCGACTCTCGACCCTCGACTCTCGACCCCTTCTCATACTCCAATCAGCGCCGCTCCAAACACTCCGGCCGAATCGCCGAGTTGATGCTTCACAATGGGTGTGTCCAGGTAATCATTGAACACGTACCGGGCCGCTTCGGCGACGCCCTCCTTGTAGAGCGGGCCGAAATTGGAAACGCCGCCCCCGATCACCACCAGGTCCGGATCGAGCACGTCGATCAGGTTGGCGATCGAGCGGCCGAAATTCTGAAAGAACACTTTCATGAAATCGGCGATTTGCGGTTCGCCCGATTCGTAAGCCGCGGCGATTTCTTTAAAGCTGCGTTTGCTGCCGAATTTCTCGAAATAGCGCGCCTCGAGTCCGCCGCCGCTGATGAATGTTTCCACGCACCCGCGTTTGCCGCAGTAACAGGCCGGTCCATTCGGGTCGATGGACATGTGGCCCCATTCTCCGGCGATCGCCTGGGCGCCGGTGAATACCTCCCCTTTATAGACTATCCCGCCGCCGCAACCCGTCCCCATAATGACTCCGAAGACCAGGTTCCTGCCTTTGCCCGCGCCCAGGAGGGCCTCGGCCATCGCGAAACAATTGGCATCGTTTTGAACCCGGATTTTCCTGCCCAGAATTCTTTCCAAATCGGTGTGCAGCGCCTGCCCGTTCATGCAGAGCGTATTGGAGTTCTTCAGCAGCCCGGTGCGCGGCGAAATGGCTCCAGGCGTCCCGATCCCGACGGTGTATTCCTTGCCGCCGATGGCTGATGCCAGGTCGGCATGGAGTTGTTGGATCCGGTTCAGGATATGGGCATAGCCGTGTTGCTGCTGTGTTTCGATGCGTTTGCGGAACAGTTCCCCGCCATTTTCATCGAGAACAATGCCTTCAATTTTTGTCCCGCCCAAGTCTATGCCGATTCGGTGCATGTATAACAGATAGGGCTGCGCTGCGCGCAGCCGGACCGCGCCAGGGGCGCACTAGCCAATACCGGCAGAAAACTAGTCAGGAAAGATCAACCCGTCGAGACGCGAGTGTATC
>DASRKU010000266.1:0-12341 GCA_035648815.1 Verrucomicrobiia bacterium
GCAGGTTCGCCATTTTGGTCGGATGCTGGGAAATTTCAAAGTAACTTCCCACGTAACCCATCGGGGCCATGTCGTTGCCGGGTCCGTAAGCGAATAACCACAGGCCATCCCAATCCTGCAGCCCGGCGTAGGCAGCTAGGAGCAGCGGGCTTTCCGAGCCGTGATAATTGGGCGAAGGATGCTCGTATTCAGTGACCGTAAATGGCTTGCCGTGGATCCGCTGCCGGGCCAGGCCGGCAAGCGTGTTGTCGTCACCCACTGTGTTCACCATCGAAATGTTCGGCTGAAACCAATTGTTCGCGTCCCATGCCACTCCGGGAAACTGGGGGTGTTGCCAGTATGCGTGGCCGTCAATGGAGTCCATCCGAGTCTGCACGGTGGCGGGGCTGTTGGCCATGATGGTCCCGAAGATCAGGCCGCTGTATCCGCAATTCGTGCGGATAAAAGCCACCATCGTATCATAATAGGTGTATTCCAAATCCCGCAAAAACCGCAGCCAATCGCGCCGGGCTTCCTGGGTGCCGACGTAGCCGCTCCCCACGTGAATGAGATTGGGGACGGTGCCGGAAGCCAGTGAAGTGCCAGGAGGTAAAACTCCGATCTGCCCGCCGGATTGCAATCGCACATCGGCATACCAGAATGTGGCGAGCTCGCTGCCCATGGACCCGAAATTGACGCGGGCATTGGTTTCTGTGGCCGATGCCTGGAAGCTGGCGGTGAACTGCTGCCAGTTGGTTGTCAGGTTCAATCCCTGGTAATAGCCAAGAGTGGCGTAATCATCGTGGGCGCGCATCACCGCCACATCGGCATTGGTAACCGGACTGGATTTGGCCCAGCAAGAGATGGTGTAAACCTGGTTCGACGTGAGGCGGAGGTTGGGCTGATTGAATTGGATGTACCACGCCACGGTGTCGGGGTTGGTCAATTGAATTTTTGCGGAGGGCTGGCCGTTGGTGAAATCGTAAGTTCGGGTGAATGTGGCCAGGGCGGCGCCGTGCTGTTCGGTGCTCCAGGACGCCAGGGCGTTGCTGAACGCGCCGTTGATCAGGAGATTCGTGCCCAGCGGCTGGTCAATAGTATTCCAGGCCGCGAGCATGGTGCTTTGATTGGTGTAACGCGCCGTCAGCCAGTTATTCCACCGCGCCTGGAGATTCGTGGCATAGCGCGTGGGCAGAATGTCGAGCGCGTTTTCCATCCATTTCTGAATGATGCCGTTTTCGTTGATGACCTCGACAAACGCGACTCCGGGATCCTTCGCCAGTGGCAGGCCCGTGAACGGGTTGGTGGGCGTCAGCAGCTTCATCGCGTAATCCTTGTGGAGCGCCAGGGCGGGGTCGTAGAAGTAGCCCAGGATGTGCTTGAGCTTCCAATCCATGCCGTTCTCCTCCGGCCCGAGCCCATCCGCCACCCCGTAATCGCGTCCGACCAGGAGGTTGATATCCGCGTACACGCCATGAGCTTTGAGGCGCGAGACGAGATAGTGGAGTCGCTCAAGGTTTCCGGCGTTGAAGTTTGTGGTCGTGTTCGCGGTGTAGTTCAGCAGACCGCCGTTGTACGCCCACTGGGCGTCCATGTGATGGAACCGGATGACGTTGATGCCGAACTTCGCCACACGGGCGGCCATGGCGTCGGCGTTATTCGTGGGAGCGAAGGGTGAGTCGGCCGCAAAATTCACCCCCAGAAACCGAATCCGCCCGCCGTTCACAATAAAGTGACCGTTGCTGTCCACCGCGACACGGTTTGTGCCGATGGGCGCATTCATCTGAGAGAAATCCGTCACGCCGCGGGTGGAATCATTCCAGGGCAGGACAAAAGGGATGCCCTGGCCGCGGGCGCTGGTCCCTGCGCACATGAGGCAACTCAGCGCGAGCGATACGGCAACCCGGCGGGCACGTGGAGAGGCAACGCAAAATGTTTGAATGGTGGGGAAGGAGATCCAGGCGAACTGCATAAATTTAGTCGGTGTGACAACCCGGATGGGCTGTTCAGCACCGTCATGAGCATGCGCGCAAGGGGTTCCGGTGGCAAGCGCGGACGCGACCGTAAAACTCTGTGCTCTCTGAGACCTCAGTGGCTCTTCAGCTTCTTTCTTTAGCCAGAGATTCGACATGGGGACGAGCCGTCCCCACTCCTATTCCTTTTCTTTTTGCGCCTTTTGTGCCTCTTTGCGGCGATCTGCCTGCAATCCCGGCTGCGCGCAGCGCAGCCCTACCGGGGGGGATTCAGTCCAGCAGGCGCTGGGTCAGGCCGCCGTAGGCATCAATCCGGCGGTCGCGCAGGAACGGCCAGTGCGTCCGGGTCTCGTCCACTTTGGCCAGGTCCAGCGGCACAATCAGGGTCTCCTCCTTTTTTACATCCGCTTTGGCGAGGATTTCACCTGAAGTGCCGGTGACGAAACTTTGGCCCCAGAATTCAATCCCTTTTCCGGATAGTTTTTCATGGCCGACCCGGTTGGGCACGGCGACGTAACAGCCGTTGGCAATCGCATGGCTGCGCTGGATCGTTTCCCAGGCAGAATGCTGGAGCTTCCCATACTTCGCCTTTTCATCCGGATGCCAGCCGATGGCAGTCGGGTAAAAAAGAATTTCAGCCCCTTGCAGGGCCGTTATCCGGGCGGCTTCGGGATACCATTGATCCCAGCAAATCAGGACGCCGATTTTGGCATATTCGGTTTGCCATGCGCGAAAGCCCAGGTCGCCGGGCGTGAAATAGAATTTTTCGTAGTAAAGCGGGTCGTCCGGAATGTGCATCTTGCGGTACAACCCCAGGATCGATCCGTCCGCATCGATAATTGCGGCGGTGTTGTGATAAAGCCCGGACGCGCGCTTTTCAAATACTGAAGCGATGATCACAACGCGATGTTTGCGGGCGAGTTTGCGAAATGCGTCCGTGCTCGGGCCGGGGATTCGCTCGGCCAGTTTAAAAAACCGGTGATCTTCGGTCTGGCAAAAGTACTGGGATCGGAACAGTTCCTGAGTGCAGATGATGCGCGCGCCGCGCTGGGCCGCGGCTTCCACCGCGGCGAGCGTACGTTTCAGGTTGACCGCCGGATCGGATGAGCAAGCCGCCTGGATCAACCCGATTTTTACAACTTGTGAAGCAGATCGTTTCGTTGCCATTGATTGTAACCTTATTGTCGACCTGAAGAATCGAAAAAAGAACCCTCACCCCGCCCCTCTCCCACACCCTCACCCGGCCTTCGGCCACCCTCTCCCGTCGGACGGGAGAGGGATGGGGTGAGGGTGCCTTCCTTCGACTCTCGACGCCCCTATCAACCCTCGACTGATTTGCCGACGCGGATGCGAACGGTGTCTTCCATCAACTGGGCTTTGCTGCGCAGGTCCGTGTTGCTCTCCGGGCGGGTCTGTCCGAACAGATCGCGAATATATTTGCCGAGCGTTTCGTTCGTCGGTCCGTAGCCGGTGTGATACATGTAATGCTCCAGGTCATAGAGCAGTTCATCGGCGTTGGCGTATCGTTTGTCCAGGTCCCGCGCGAGCGCCCGCTGCAAAATCTCATTGAGCCTGTCGTCAATCCGCTCGTCCAGGGTCCGGAAATCCGGCAAAGGCATTTTCATAACCATCTGACGGGATTCCTCGGACGAGCTTCCTTTGAAGACATTCCTGCCCAGCAGCAGGTGGCCCAGCACCACGCCGGCCGAAAAAAGATCCGACCGCTTGTCCGTGATCTCAAAATTGGCCTGCTCGGGACTCATGTAATCGGCCTTGCCCGCCACCACTTCGCCTTCCTGGTCGGTCAAAAATCCCCGCGCCTTGGCAATCCCGAAATCGGTCAGCTTGACGTCTCCTTCAAAGGCAATCATGACGTTTTTGAAGCTCACGTCGCGATGGACGATTCCGCGCGGTTTGGAGTCCTTGTCGGTTTTGGAGTGCGCGTAAGCGAGGCCGCGGGCGACGCGGCTGACGATGAACACGGCGAGCTCTTTGGGGAGCTGGCGCTGTTTGTCTTTCAATTGGCGCTCAAACTGTTCGAGGTTCACTCCGCGGATCAGCTCCATGGCCATGAAATAAACACCGTTGGTTTCGCCGAGGTGATAGGTCTGGACGATATTGGTGTGGATGAGGTCGGCGACGAGCTTGGCTTCGCCGATGAAGTTTTCGATGAACTGTGTCTGGTTGGCGTAATTCTGCCGGATGACTTTGATGGCGACGCGTTTGACGAACTGGCGGGTGCCGTGCTGTTCGGCCTCGTACACGATACCCATGCCGCCTTCAAAAATCTTGCGGACAATTTCGTACCGAAAGTCGTTTTGAATCGTGAACAGGGTCACGGGCCGATCTTTGCCAAACGCGTCTTGAAGTCAAGCTTCGCCTTTGGCAAGGGGCTTCAGAAACCCCTTCATTTGCACGACTTTTTTTTCATTTTCTACTTGCACGCTGAATCTGAAGGGCTTTAATACGAGCCAAGTCGAATGACTTTGCGGAAACACTGAACAAAATAAACGCACACACACACACACTATGGCAAAATCCCTCTCCAAATCGCAAATTACGTCCGCTCTCGCCGAGAAAGTGGGAGTCACCAAGAAGCAGTCCACGCAATTTCTTGAAGAGCTGGCACAGCTCGCGTATAAAAATGCGAAGAACACATTCACGCTGCCGGGCCTGGGCAAATTGAAGCTCAAGAACCGCGCCGCCCGCGTTGGACGCAACCCGGCAACCGGCGAGACCATCCAGATCCCGGCCAAACGCGTGGTGAAGTTCCAGGTGGCCAAGGCCGCCAAGGACGCGATCCTCGGCGCGAAGTAACTTACGGATTTCCATACGGGCACTCTGATTCTGTTCAGGGTGCCTTTTTTGTTCCCATGCGTGCTCCATGAAAATCGCCGTGGTGGGATGCGGCGCCGTGGGCAGTTATTACGGCGCGAAGCTGTGCCGTGCCGGACAGGATGTTTCCTTTCTGCTGCGCTCGGATTATGAGACTGTCCGGCGCAACGGCGTGAAGGTCCTGAGCCCCGAAGGGGATTTCCAGGCCCAGCCGCATTGCGTGCGCCGCCCGGACGAGATCGGGCCCGTGGACCTCGTATTGATCGGTCTGAAAACGACGGCGAACGATCAATTCGAAGAGTTGCTGCCGCCATTGGTCGGCAAATCCACGGCGGTCCTGACGCTGCAAAACGGGCTCGGCAACGAGGAAGCATTGGCGCGCCTCTTTCCACCCGAACAGGTTCTGGGCGGCCTGTGTTTCGTTTGTCTCAACAGGATTGAACCCGGGGTCATCCGCCACATGGAATACGGCTCGATCGTCATAGGAGAATTCCAACGATCGCCCCAACCAAGGACGCACGACATCGCTTCCCGGTTTCGAAATGCAGGGGTCGCGTGCAAAGTCTCTGAGAACCTGGCGCAAGCGCATTGGGAAAAACTGGTGTGGAATATTCCCTTCAACGGGCTTGGCGTGGCAGGAGTTGCCGGGTATGAGGCTTTTCAAACACCAACCAATCCCGCGAGCACAGGCCGCAGCGTCACCGCCAACGCTCCCACCCTCACAACGGACAAGCTGCTTGGAGATCCTCGATGGGAACCGCTGGTTCTTGAGCTGATGCTGGAAGTCATTCGCGCCGCAACTGCGTTGGGGTTTTCGATCCCCGAAAATCTCGCGGACCGGCAGATCGAGCGGACGCGCACCATGGGAACTTACAAAGCATCTACCCTGATCGATTTCGAACAAGGCCGGCCCCTGGAACTGGAGAGTCTTTTTAGCGAACCGTTGCGGCGAGCCCAATCGGTGGGCGTCACCGCCCCGAGGCTGGAGCGCCTGTGCGCAATCCTACAAGAGATCCGAAGCGAGAGGTGAAGATTCTAGTGCCAGAGGCTGCGCGCAGCGCAGCCCTACCGTAGGCAGAACGAAAAATGGAGAACCGGGAAGCGACTCAGCCGCTGACTTGCAGGGAACGATAAAGTCAGTTCCAGCGATAGGAGACAGCAACTGTCTTGGCCGGGAGTGTCCCCAAATGGGAACCCGTGTCCCGGCTCAAGACAATTGCCGAACCCAAACTAGCCGCTATGAAAGTGTCCTGGGACGCAGCCGCCAGAGGTCTTTTGGCGGCGGTAATTTCCTGAATCAATCCGAAGCGCAGCCCCGCGTGTGCGATGCGGTGTTTCTTGCGAATTTCCCTGATTTGAAGCCGAAACAGGTACGCTATGAAAAGCACGGCGACGCCGGCCAAACTGGCCAACAGCAACTGATCGAATGAAAACTCAGCTGTATGATTCAACATAAAATCGGCAGATGGTCCGACCTGCCGACCGATGCTCAGCAGGAGACGTTCCGTCCGGGCCAGGTTTTAACCACGGCTGGACACGTTTTTTTAAACCACGGATGAACACGGATTATGAAGGGTAGGGGCGCACTGCGTGCGTCCGGCTGCGCGCAGCGCAGCCCTACCTTCCCGTGTTGACGAGTCAATGAGTCAATGAGTCAATGAGTCAGAGAATGAAACACTGACAACCCTCTCTCATTCATTGACTCACTGATTCACTGACTTGAGGGAGTTATCCGTGTCCATCCGTGGTTAAAAAGCGGTTGCGGAAGCAGCTTGGCCAGGAGGGCTATTGATGGTTGAATGGCGGCATGAAAGTTCGCGTACGGTTCGCTCCCAGTCCGACGGGGTTTTTGCACATTGGCGGGGCGCGCACGGCATTGTTCAACTGGCTTTACGCCCGGCACACCGGGGGCACCTTTGTGTTGCGAATCGAGGATACGGACGTGGCGCGGAACACCCAGGCCGCCGTGAACGTCATTCTCGACGGGTTGCGATGGCTGGGGCTGGAATGGGATGAGGGGCCGATCACGTCCGATGCCACCGGTCCGAGCAAAGGAGATTACGGCCCATATTTTCAAAGCCAGCGGAAGGAGAATTACCGTCGCCGCGTGGAGGCCCTGCTGTCGCACGGGCTGGCTTACGAACATGAAGGGGCCATTAAATTCAAGATGACCCGAGAGCCGATTGTCATCCAGGATGCGGTCGTGGGGGAGGTCAGGCGCGAATTGACGGATCGGGAAGCCGCGGATCCTGATTTTGTGATTGTCCGTTCCGATGGCGAGCCTGTGTTTCACCTTGTGAACGTGGTGGACGACCTGGAGATGAATATCACTCACGTCATTCGCGGGGAGGATCATTTGAGCAACACGCCAAAACACATCGCGCTGTTCCGGGCTTTTGGCGTCAAGCCGCCGCACTACGCGCACATACCGCTGATTCTGAACCCGGACGGAACCAAGATGAGCAAGCGGGACCAGGGCGCGCTCATGACGGCTTACATGGACGGCGGCTATTTGCCGGAAGCGATCGTCAACTATCTTTGTCTCCTGGGCTGGTCGCCCAAGGACAATCGCGAGAAGCTGCCTGTCACCGAAGTGATCGAGCGATTTGATCTGCCCCAGGTGCTGCGAGCCAACGCCCGGTTTGATCACGACAAACTTTTATGGCTGCAAGGGGAGTATACGCGTGAGCTGGATAGCGACCGTTTTTACGAACTTTCCGTCCATGCGCTCGCCAGGGCCGGGCTGAACACCAACAGTTATCCGTTGGAATACGTGAAGGCCGCGTTGGATACCTGCAAGGGCAAGTTCAAGCTGTTTCCGGAACTGGCGGCCTACGCGGGTTTTTATTTCAAAGAAGCAATCGAGTACAACCCTGAAGGCGAGAAGAAGGATTTTGTTCCGGAGAACAAACCACGGCTCAAAAAATTGCGGGACGCTTTTGCCGCGCTCGGGCCTTTCACGGCGGCAAGCATCGAGTCCACCCTGAAAAGCAATGCCGCCGAGCTGGGCGTCAAAGCCGGTGTGTTGGTCCATCCGACGCGCCTGGCTTGCACAGGTAACACGGTCGGGCCCAGCCTTTATCATCTGCTGGAGGTGCTCGGCAAAGATCGCGTGCTGCAGCGGATGGACCGGGCGCTGGACCGGATGGGCTGAAGAAGGTCGAGGGTCGAGGGTCGAGGGTCGAGGGTCGAGAGGGACCGGAATCCGAACATCCAACATCCCACGTCCAAGGCAGAACCGTCCGAACCCTGAACTTTGAAGTGTGAGAATGGGGACGAGCCGTCCCCACCCCGACACTCGTCCTTCTCACTTCGCACTTCTCAACGTCTCATTCTTCGCCCGCGATTCATTGGCCAGCTTTTCCTTGAATTCCGCCAGCGCATGTCGAAGCTTTGGATCGGCCACGGCCAGGATTTGAATGGCGAGCAGACCCGCGTTCTTCGCAGCTCCGATTCCCACCGTCGCCACCGGCACTCCTGGAGGCATTTGCACGATGGACAGCAGCGAGTCCAAACCTTTGAGGGATTTGCTCTCGATCGGCACGCCGACGACGGGAAGCGTGGTAAAAGCGGCGGTGACTCCGGCCAAATGGGCCGCGCCGCCCGCGCCGGCAATTATCACCCGCAGTCCCCGGCTTTCGGCAGTTGCGGAGTAATCCTCAAGATCCTTGGGCGTGCGATGGGCCGAAATCACCCTGGCCTCGCAGCCAACGCCAAATTCGCCGCAGATATCCGCGGCTGCCTTCATCGTGGGCCAATCCGAATCGCTCCCCATGAGAATGCCCACGAGCGGGGTCACAGAGCTTTTTGAGTCCATAGCGGCCGGATAATAATTGCTCTGTTATTGGGTGTCATCATTTACTTCTTGCGGAGTTGACCTTGGGGCCGGAATGCGCATGATTTCGCTGGATGCAGCCATGACCACCGCCAACAAAATCACCATTCTTCGAATCTTCCTGGTCCCGTTTTTTGTGGTGGAAGTCCTGTATTACACGAACACAGGAAACGAGGTGCATCGATTGCTGGCGCTCCTCTCGTTTGCGGTGGCCGCGATTTGCGACGGTGTGGACGGGTATATCGCCCGGCATTACAATCAGCGCAGCGAGCTGGGGGCGATTCTCGACCCGCTTGCCGACAAGTTGCTACTGCTTTCAGGCATTGTCCTGTTGAGTTTCCGCAACCCGCACCTGGGCTCAATCCCGCTTTGGCTGACCGGCACGATTATCGGCCGCGACCTGCTGCTGGTGATCGGACTTTTGGTGATCCACATGACCGTTGGAAAAGTCATCGTCCGCCCGCGCATCCTGGGCAAGATCTCGACCGTCCTGCAGATGATTTGTATCCTGTGGGTCCTGCTGAAGTGGGACTCGCATTTTCCGCGGCTGCCATTTTCCATTTGGACGATGAGCGCGGCCATTGGCACCGGCGTTTCGGGTGTGTTGTACGTGCTGGACGGCGTCCGGCAATTGAGTTCGCATCCGACCAGTTCGGCGGCGGCAAAACAGTATTGAATTACTTATGGGCGATGCACCTGAATTGAAGCTGAAAGAAGGAGACCCGGCCCCGGAGTTTAGCGCCTTCACCAACGGCGGCGGCACATTGTCGCTGAAAGAGCTGCGCGGCAGGAACGTGATCCTGTATTTCTATCCGCGGGATAACACGCCCGGCTGCACCAAAGAGGCGTGTGGATTTCGGGATCGTTTTGCCGATTTCGAGAAGCAAGGCGCAGTGGTCCTCGGCGTGAGCGTTGATTCGGGGAAGTCACATGACAAGTTCGTCGAAAAATACAGGCTTCCCTTTCGACTGCTGGTTGATGAAGAGCGGAAGATTGCGCAGGCCTACGGCGCCTGGGGCCAGAAGAGCTTTCTTGGAAAAAGATACATGGGCATGTTTCGGATGACATTCCTGATTGGTCCCGACGGTCGCATCCGAAAAATCTGGCCCAAGGTCAAGCCCGAGACCCACGCGGAAGAGGTGCTGGGAATGCTGAGGTGAGAGGTAAGAGGTGAGAAGGGCGAAGGACGAGCATCGGAGCGGGGACGGCTCGTCCCCAATACCATGCATTAATTTCAAATCTCAAATTTCAAATCTGAAATCGCGAAGCGGCCCCTGAAAACACTCAGGGCGGCCCTGTACCCAGCAAGGGCCGCCCTCACCCGTGCGGAGCCAGCCGTACGAGCACGTAGATCATCGTCGATATCCAACGGATGCACAATTCAGGGCAGTCCCGGAAATGGTCCAAGGGAATCACCGGGAGGAAAGGGGAGGGGACGGCTCGTCCCATGGAACATCCAACAACCAACATCCAACATCCAACGCTTAGGTCGGGTCCTGAAATAGGTTTACACCCGACATGCAAACAAATCGAATAATTAAGCCGGCGATCCGATATAGTGAAGCCTTTAAAATCCAAATTGTGAGTGAGGTGGAGCGGGAGGCCTTGAGTTTTTCGGCCGTGAGGGGCAAGTATGGGATACGGGGAGCGGGAACGGTTGAGGGTTGGGTGCGCAGGTATGGCAATGGAACCAGAGGAAAGGTAATACGAGTGCAGACACCAGAAGAGATAGACCAGTTGAAAAGGCTCAAGGAGCGGGTTAAGCGCCTGGAGAGTCTGCTGGCAGACGCCAATATTGATATGGCGTTGGAGCGGGGCTATACGCAGATTGCGTGCGAGCGAGCGGGCATCAAGGATGTGGAAGGCTTTAAAAAAAAGCATCCTGGCGCGCAGCTCACTTAGGCCTTGAATGCAAGAAGCGTGGCTTTGGAGTCAATGTGAGCTCGATCTGTCTGCGGTTGGGGATGAGTCGCCAAAACTACTATGCCCAACGGCGGCGGCGCCAAAGAGAGTCGGTGGACGCAGATCTGGTTGAACAACTGGTCCAGCGCGAGCGCCGGGAGCAGCCGCGGATGGGCGCGCGCAAGATGCGGCACGTGCTGGGCAAGGAAATGGCCCAAGCAGGGATCAAGCTGGGCAGGGATCGTTTCTTTGAGGTGTTGCGGCAGCGCGAGTTGTTGTTGGAGCCCAAGCCGGCCGCCTATCCGTGCACGACGCAATCGCGGCATTATTTGCCGGTATTTAAGAATGAAATCAAGGCTCTGGAATTGAGCGCTGCCAACCAGGTGTGGGTGAGCGACATAACGTATTTACGGACAGCGGAAGGATTTTTGTTTTTGGCGCTCATCACCGACAAGTGGTCGCGCAAGGTGGTGGGCCATCACTGTGGTGATAGCCTGGAGGCAGAAGGTTGCATCAAGGCACTGGATGTTGCGCTCAGAGACTTGCCTGAGCACGCGCGGCCTATCCATCATTCGGATCGGGGTTCGCAGTATTGCTGCCATTTGTATGTGGACCGGTTGGCACAACGGCAACTGGGCATAAGCATGACCGAAAAGAACCACTGCGCTGAAAACGCGATGGCTGAACGGATGAATGGCATTCTCAAGCAGGAGTATGGGTTGGGTGCGGAGTTTCCAACCAAGGCTGCTGCGCTGGCGGCGGTGAGGCAGGGCGTAATCTTATATAACACTAAACGACCGCATACAGCTCTGGGTTATCGAGTGCCACATGAAGTCCATGAGTTTGGATTCAATTAGAAAAGGCCTCTGCATGAAAATTCGAAACGACCTCCCCCCTGCACCCCCCTCCGCGGGATGCCCGGCGACCGGGGCCCAGGCGCACGACCTGAGCCGCGGACTGAAGTTCGAAGACCGGCTCAGGTCGGCGCTACCCCAGTCGCCGACCATCCCGTCGAGCCGCTTCGCGGAAAGTGACAAATTTAAACCAGGACTTGACCTGAACTTTGGATTGGGGTTCAAGTTCAAAGACCTTCTTCCTTCGACGTTGGCTGTTGGATGTTTCCTTCGACCCTCGACTTTCGACCCTAGACCGCCTCGTGCCCCCTCTCGCTTGCCTGCGCGGTGTCTTTGCATTATTGAATAAACGCTTGAAAAAACCCGACAGGCCGCAAATTCCGCGCAAGACGATTTATCGTCTTTCGGTATACCTCCGCTGTTTGGCGCGGCTGAAGGAGAATGACATCCAAACTGTCTCCAGCGAAGCTCTCGCCAAAGTTGCGGGCGTCAAGCCCACCCAGTTACGAAAGGATTTGGCGTGCTTTGGACATTTTGGAACCCGGGGGTTGGGATACGACGTGGCGGAATTGACCCGGATGATTTCCGATGAACTCGGGACCACCCGGTTGCGGCCGGTCATCCTGGTCGGAGTCGGAAACCTCGGGCTTGCGTTGCTTTCCTACCGGGGGTTTGAAAAGGAAGGCTTTGAGCTGGTGGCAGCATTTGACCTGGAGCCGCATCGGCCGAGAGATAAGAAAGTCGCCCAACCGATTTTTGGGATGCAGGACCTCAAGAAAATTGTTCAAACCCGGGGCATCAAGATGGCTGTCCTGACAGTGCCGGCAGGGGTGGCCCAGGAAGTCGCAAATCAGCTCGTCGAAGCGGGCATTACCGGAATTCTGAATTTTTCCCCGATCATGCTCTCAGTCCCCGAAGACGTGATGGTCAATAACGTCAACCTGGCCATTGAACTCGAGAACC
>DASRKU010000267.1:0-6702 GCA_035648815.1 Verrucomicrobiia bacterium
AGGGGCCCTCCGGTGCGTGCCACATCCATCGAATACCGCAACTGACCCAAGGAGGGATAGTTCGTTGTGACGGCGACCCAGTCTGTCAAGTTCGACGAAACTTCGACGGCATATGCGAAATGATCATAACCTGTGAACTCCGTGATCCACCGATCATTTGCGGTTCGGAGTGATCCGACGGACTCACTGCGCAAGCGCGGCAGGAATTCCGTGGGAATGATTTCGAATGCCTCGTCCCCTGAAGCCCAAATGCCGTTAAACGGAGGATTTAGCCACGGAGAGCTCAGGCTCAATTCTGGGGTCGACAGCACGTCGCCGGCCTGGGTGATCATGTGATCGCGTTGGGCCAGGCGTTGCTGTTGAATTCCCGACACGATGGCCGCGACCTGCGGGTCATTCGAGTGCATGGTGAAAAACTGCGGCGGATCCGAATTCGTAAGCACCGTGATTCCATCAAGAGCCGCCATCCATGAGTTCGTATCGGGATCATTCAGGGACAACAAACTGAGCGGTGGGTTTGTATTCAGAATGAGGCAAAACAAGCCGGCGAGGCGCCAATCGTTGGTCGGATGTGTGAGAGCCGCTTCAGAATCATTACGCGCTCCGACCCATCCTTTCCAGTCGCGCAGATTCACAGATTGCGACTTCAAGTAAACCGTTTGCCAGGGCGTGCCGCGATGAATGCGGGCCAGGTTCGAAAGACTCAAGGGCTCTCCGCTCGGAAAATTCCAATCATCCGAACGGGTGATTTGGGCATCCTTAAGTCCTAAATTGAATTGGTTCGGGTTCGACACAAAGTAGGAACTGCCGCCCCAGGGTTGATAATGATCCGAAAGTCTGTTGGTTAGCTCGTAAGGAAACCCGAATGGAGATCTTTGAAAGAATATAATTTTATTCGTCAAATACAGTTGATCGGTCAGGTCTTCCACCGTGTAGTGCACCAGAGGATCATTAGCCTCCCAGAATATTTGCTGGTAAAAAGTCATCGTGGGATTAAATGGTGCGCTGAAATAGATGTCCTCAGGATCCGTCGAATCCAGGAGGTCGCCGACAAGCCTGCGGTCAAACAAATCTATGCTGTCCCGAACGTCTGCACTCGGAGTACTATTGTAGTTAGCCCAGAGTTGGTCAAACTGCCTGAAGGGGAGCATAGAGACCTCGAGTTGATTCAGAATGCCGTATGTGACAAGGAACGGATTGTCGGCGCCAGCCGAGGCCGGAAACCGCGTTGTGCACCAGAGGCTGCCAGCGACGGGCATTCGGCTGATGCTCAAATAATCAACGCAAGGCCCATTCGCTGCCATGGTTTTCATGACGTCGACCGGCTCCTCCGAGCTACTGAGGTTGACCGCATCCAAAATTCGCCCGCTCGCTTGATCCAGGAGCAAGTATCGGAATTGAATGGTCATGGACAAAAACCAACGGGGCACTGGGAAGAAATTGGGCTGCTCCGGGACAGTCTCGGAGATAAACCGATTGGATCCAAATAGGTATTCTGACGTCGGAAGAAACAAGGCGTTGGTGAGCAACGGCACGGAAAACGAGGGATTTGACGTGGGCGCATCCGTTACGAATCCAGGCCAGCTATCAATGTTTTTGGATGATAAGAAATTAACTACTTTGCTCAAAGGCATGCCATCAGGTCCCTGGATCTCCCCGAATTCATTGGTCAAGCTGAGATAAATTTCGCCCGCGACTATCATTCGGACTGGGCGCATGAATTCGTTCGAATAGGAATTCCAGGCCTGAGCCCCAAAGCAATTAGTGATAGTTAATGTGTACACTTGGTTTGTTTGAAAAATCGGCATCCAACCGCCTGAGAGGCGTTGGAACTCAAGTCTCCGGGCAACCGTCACGGAGTTTTGAACTTCGAATTTGTTGAAATTGGGAAATCCCTTTCTTGCAGCCATGACAACCGGAATCCCCGCCACCATCAGTTCGCTGCGATCATCCTGGAACGGGGTTCCCTCGGGCAGAATCCGGGCCCGGTTCGTTGCGATCTGAAGATCCACGATTGCATCCGGCGTCGTAGGCTGGCCGAGGAAGGTTGCGAGAAAATCCAAGGATTCGACTTCCCGATAGCCCGCGATGAATACGTTCGTGGCAACTGGACCAGGATTTCGCCGGAAGATGGGCCTGAACACGCTGGGCGCCTGCAGGACCTCTATCCCATTTGTCAGAGGGAACCGATTTGTGGTCGAATCATAAATGTTCGCCGCCAATTGCAGAATGCGATGAACACCCGGCGTGTATTGATTGGCGGGATAGACCTGAATGGCATCCTCTCGCAGGTTGAGCTCCGATTCCAGTAATCGCCCTGCCAAATTGGTGAAGGAACCCGTCGCATCGCTGGAAAACAGTTCCATACCCCGGGCAATTGGATTGAGCATCAGGGCGATGGCGATCCAAAGCGGCGCTATGCGCACTCGCATTGGCTTAAAGTAGTTTTGAGAATATGGAATTCCCCCATCCATGAATGTGGATTATGGGTTCAATGGCTGGATTTACAATTCAATAATGTCGCTATGCTGGAAGTGATCTGGAATCAACAAACATCGCTCTTGGATTCAGACCGCCGGTTCTGCATAATCAGCGGCCAGTGTAAGAATGCGAACTCTCAAGCAATCAGGGAAGCGGTCGCTTCGGACATCCAGGCCGTCTCTTCCCCGGGCCCCAGCGAATGTCATCAACAACCGGAAGAGGCCGCTCGGCGCGAGAAGCGGACTCCTGCCGCTGACGGTGTTCAACAAAGTCAGAAACTTCCGAACCGCAGCTGATATTCGGGCTCTCGGCCTGTATCCATATTTTCGCACCATTTCCTCCGCCCAGGACAGCGAAGTCATCATCCAGGGCAAGAAAGTGCTGATGCTCGGCTCGAACAGCTACCTCGGACTGACGAATCATCCGAAGATCAAGGAGGCGGCCAAAGCCGCGGTCGAGAAATACGGCTCGGGCTGCGCCGGTTCGCGGTTCCTGAACGGGACGCTGGAGATTCACCTCGAACTGGAACAAGCGCTCGCCCGGCTCGTCAAAAAGGAGGCGGTGCTCCTCTACAGCACGGGTTTCCAGGTCAACCTCGGCGTCATCAGCGCGCTGGTAGGCAAAGGGGAATACGTTCTGGCCGACAAAAGCGATCACGCCAGCATTGTGGAAGGCTGCCAACTCTCCCATGGCGAGTTCGTGCGGTTCGGGCACAACGACATGGCCGCGCTGGAAAGCCGCCTCCGGAACATCGATCCCCAAGCCGGCAAACTCATCGTGGTGGACGGCGTGTTCAGCATGGAAGGCGACATCGTTCAACTGCCGGAACTCTGCCGCCTCGCCGGACAATACGGCGCCGCCGTGATGGTGGACGACGCGCACGCGATCGGCGTGCTCGGTGAACGCGGTGCCGGCACCGCCAGCCATTTCGGCCTGACCGATCAAGTGCAGCTCAGCATGGGCACGTTCAGCAAATCGCTGGCGAGCCTGGGTGGTTTCATCGCGTCGGATGCCGCGACGATTGATTATTTGAAACATCATTCGCGGTCGCTGATTTTCAGCGCCAGCATGAGTCCGGCCAACACGGCAGCAGTATTGGCTGCGCTGCAAATCATGCTTTCCGAGCCGGAACGCATCGCTCGACTCTGGCGCAACACCGAGCGCATGCATCAAGGGCTGATCTCGCTCGGGTTTGACCTGGGCGATTCCGAGACGCCGATTCTGCCGGTGTATTGCCGTGATTCGATGCTGGCGTTCAGATTCTGCAAGCGGCTGGAGGAAGCAGGCGTCTTCGTCAACCCGGTGGTATCACCGGCGGTGCGGCCCGGTCACGAACTGATCCGCATCAGCCTCATGGCGACGCACACGGACCGCCAGATCGATTTTGCGCTCGACGTGCTCGGCAAGATAGGCAAGGAACTCGGCCTGCTGTGAATTCGGTTCATCGCTCTCACAGAGTCCCCTGCCCGGCCGTCGCGGCGCTTTCCCTCCAGGCGAACCAATGAAGGTCCTGCTCACTGGAGCGAACGGGTTTGTCGGCAGTCATATTCTGGACAGCCTTCGCGCCCGCGGTTTCGCGACCGCGGCGCTGCTCCGCCCGACCAGTGACAAGCGATTCATCGAGGCGCACCTGCCGCGCCTGGAGGTGCGCGTCGGCTCCCTCAGCGACCCGCAAAGTCTCGACGCCGCGCTGCAGGATGTCACCCACGTCATCCACTGCGCCGGGTGCACCAAGGCGCTGCACAAATCCGAATTCTTCGAAGTGAATCAAGCAGGCACGCGAAATGTCGTCGAAGCAGTCAACCGCCAGCAAGGGCGGATTCAGCGGCTCGTCCACCTTTCCAGTCTGGCCGCGGGCGGACCGGCATCGACAGACAAGCCCGCGCGTGAAGACGACTTTCCCCGTCCGGTTTCCGAATACGGCAAGAGCAAGCTCGCAGGCGAACGGGAATTGCATGACGCGTGCAAAACGGAATACGTAATCCTGCGGCCGCCGGCCGTGTACGGCCCGCGCGACGAGGCGTTCCTGCCGCTATTCAAAGCAGTCAAAGCGCACATTCTGCCGCGCTTCGGCAGCGGCAGGCAGACGCTGAGTCTGGTTTTCGCCAAAGACCTGGCGGAGGCGGTCGCGACCTGCCTGACGCACCCGGCGGCCGCCGGGAAGACCTTTTACGTCGCTTCGGGCGAAGCCACGACCGCACGCGCGATGGCCGGCGAAATCGCCGGACAAATGAAGACCTGGACGCTGCCGTTGTCGCTGCCGACGGTGGCGTTATGGCCGCTGTGCTGTTTGCAGGAAATCATTTCCTGGTTGACTGGCAGGCCGGGCGTGTTGAGCCGGCAGAGATACGCCGAGTTGCGCGCGCCGGGCTGGGTGTGCGACCCGGCACGTCTGCGGCAGGAAGTCGGTTTCGTGAGCGGCACCACGCTCAAGAACGGGATTGCCGAAACGCTGGCCTGGTATCGGCAAGAAGGGTGGCTGTGAAACGACTGACGCATTTTCGAGCGACCGATGGCGAATGAGGATCACAGTCTGAAATCTGAATGCTCGCAGCCGGATGGGCAGACTCCGCATTCGCGGTCGCAAATTGCTTCGCTGGTCGAGCACTACACATTTGTTGACTACGCGACCCAAGGCTACCTGGCACTGGTGGGTTTGATCATCCTCTGCTTGCGTGGCCGCACCGTTCCGTATTGGCCGCTCTTGCTGGCAGCCCATGGGGTCGGCATCGGGCTGGTGCATGCGCTGATTCAATTTCACACCACCTGCCGGCGAAACCGTGCACTGGATTTCCTTCGCCACTTCTACCCGGTGCTGCTTTACGCCGGCCTTTACCGCGAGACCGCCGAGTTGAGCCATGGGCTTGTCTCCGGGTTCCTTGATCCGTTCTTCATCCGGCTGGAAGGGCGCGTTTTCGGTCTGCAACCGAGTCTGGCGTTTATGGATCGGCTGCCTTACGCGGGTGTGAGCGAACTCTTCTATGCTGCCTACTTCTCGTATTACGTGATGATTGCGGGCGTCGGGCTGGCCCTGTTTGTTCGGAATCGACGGCACTTTTATCATTATGTCTCGGTGATTTCGTTTGCGTTCTACGTTTGTTACCTCATCTACATTTTCACGCCGGTCATGGGGCCGCCCATCTTCTTCCAGGAAATCAAAGACTATCGACTGCCGGCAGATGTTCAGCCGGCGGTGCCGCCGACCTTTCCGGAGACAGTCACTGCCGGGCCGTTTTACCGGATCATGGCGCAGATCTATCACACGTTCGAAGCGCCGGGAGCCGCGTTTCCCAGCAGTCACGTCGTGATTGCCATCGCCACCGTGTTTTTCTCCTTCCGGTATCTTCGCCCGATTCGCTGGCCGCACTTCGGTGTGGTGGTCCTCCTCTGCCTGTCGACGGTGTATTGCCGTTATCACTACGTCGTGGATGCCGTGGCGGGGGTTCTGACCGCGGCGGCACTCATTCCGCTCGGCAACTGGCTCTATTTCAAATTCAGCACAGATTCTCAAACCTCCCGCTCAAACAACCGATAAGTCTTGTATGGTTTTCCACCGAAGACTTCGAGCAACCGGCACATCATCAGGTTGTCCTCGAGTATCCACGAAGCTTCCGCGTCCTTGAAACCGAGCCTGAAACCCGTTTTGAAACCCTCGCTGAGCATCAGGGCTTCGAGACCGCGGTTGCGGTATTTTTCCTTCACGCCCAGTGTGATGACCCGGCAACGCGGCGGACATTTGCGCCCGAGCAGGTAGGGCAGAAATCCGAGCAGCCTGGGCGTCAGCAGCCGCCCCCGCAGCGGCTTGATCGCGGTGTTGTAATCCGGCAACGCCAGCATGAACCCGACGGGTTCCCCAGCCGCCTCGGCGATCCAGATCAGTCCGTCCACCAGCAGCGGCTTCAACCGCTTCGCCATGAAATCAATTTCCGCGTCCGTCATCGGAATGAATCCCCAGTTGTGCTGCCAAGCGGCGTTATAGACTTCCTTGGCTTTGGCCAGGTCCTTTGACAGCGTCGCACGGCGGACCGGTACAAGAGTGATTTCCGGGTATCGCTGCCGGGTCTTCTCGGCGATGCGCGCGAGGCGGTCGAGCGGGCAGTGTTGGAAGTCAATATGGAACGCCAGCAAATCCTTCGCCTTTCGAAATCCTTCCGCGGCAACGAGGTCCAGGTAGTACCGCGGGTTGTAGGTCATCATGAAGGCCGGCGGCGAATCGAAACC
>DASRKU010000268.1:0-4481 GCA_035648815.1 Verrucomicrobiia bacterium
GTTGCGCTCCTACAATATGTCGCCGGACGAAATCGTCGCGGCAATCAGCGCGGCCAATCTGATCACGCCGTCCGGCAACATGCCCATCCAGGGCAAATACCCGATGGTGCCGCTGAACTCGGTGGTGAAAAACCTCAAAGAACTGGAGGGCGTTCCCATTCGCACCGGCGTCTATCCGGCCATTTTCGTGCGTGACGTGGGCGATGTCGTGGATGGTTCCGATATCATCACGAGTTACGCTTTAGTCAATGGCCGGCGAACAGTTTACGTCCCGGTGACCAAGCGTGCAGACGCGTCCACGCTCTCGGTGGTTGCTCTCGTCAAACAAAGCCTTCCGAAATTCCAAAACGTCCTGCCGGGCGATATGAAGGTCAGCTATGAATTTGACCAATCATCCTACGTTACCCAGGCCATTGGGGCTCTGACGATGGAAGGGGCGCTGGGAGCGCTGTTGACGGGACTGATGATTCTTCTTTTTCTGCGTGACTGGCGCAGCGCCTTGATTGTCATCATCAATATTCCTCTCTCTTTGATGGCGGCGCTGCTGGCTCTGTGGATCACGAAGCAGACCATCAACATCATGACCCTGGGCGGTTTGGCCCTGGCCGTCGGCATCCTCGTCGACGAGGCCACGGTCTGCATCGAGAACATTCACACGCACCTGAAGCGCGGCAGTTCCATCAAACGAGCTTCCAGCGATGCCACGACCGAAACCGCCATTCCACGCCTCCTGGCCATGCTCTGCATTCTGGCCATGTTCGTTCCAACGTTCCTGATGGTCGGGGCGGCTAAGGCCATGTTCCTTCCACTCTCCCTGGCGGTCGGCTTCTCCATGATCGCCTCATACCTGCTGTCGAGCACACTGGTGCCGATCCTGTCGGTTTGGGTCCTGCGCGGCCACGAGGATGCCACCGGGACCGGAGCCGAAACCCGGTTCGCCCGCTTTCAAAAGCGTTATGCCGCGATTGCCCGCAAAACCGTGGGCGTCTCCTGGCTGGTGGTGGGAGGATACCTTGCACTCGCCATTTTGGTGATCGCGTTCATCGGGCGGCGCCTGGGCGAGGAGATCTTCCCAAGGGTGGACGCGGGCCAACTCCAGGTGCGCCTGCGCGCGCCGGCCGGTACGCATGTCAATGAAACCGAGGCCATCGCCTTGCAAGCGCTGGAGATCATCAAAAATGAAGTTGGAAGCAATAATGTCCAAATCACGCTCGGCTTTGTGGGTGTCCATGGTTCCAGTTATCCCATCAACTTCATTTATCTGTGGAATGGCGGACCTGAAGAAGGGGTGGTGCAGGTGCAATTGAACCCAGGCGCTCGCATTCCCATCGAACCGCTCAAGGAGCGGCTGCGCAAGACATTCGCCCGGCAGTTGCCCGACGTGAGCTTCTCCTTCGAGCCGAGCGACATTATCAGCCGCGTCATGAGCCTCGGCGCGCCCACCCCCATCGAAGTGTCGGTCACCGGGCCCAGCCTGAACGCCGACCGTGAGTTTGCCGCGAAAGTCAGGCAAAAGCTGCAGGGAATATCCGCGTTGCGAGATGTTCAATTCGGCCAGTCGCTGGACTATCCAACGGTGGATGTGGCGGTCAATCGCGAACGCGCAGGTTTGATGGGCATAAGAATGGCGGACGTGTCGCGATCCCTGGTCGCGGCCACCTCCTCCAGCCGCTTCACCGTGCCCAATTATTGGTCCGATCCCAACAGCGGCGTCGCTTACCAGATCCAGATTCAAGTCCCCCAGGCGCGCATGAACTCGATGGAGGAGGCGCAGAACCTTCCGGTGATTTATCGGGACGGCCAGGAAACTTTGCTCCGCAACATCGCTGCAATCACCAACGGCACGACCGTGGGTCAATATGAGCGCTACAATATGCAGCGAATGATCACCGTCACCGCCAACATAGCCGACGCAGATTTAGGCAGCGTCGCCAAAAAGGTTTCCCAGGCAATCCAGGAACTGGGTGCTCCGCCGCCGCGAGTGACGGTCGCACTGCGCGGCCAGGTCGTTCCCATGCAGGAAATGTTCGATGGGTTGCGAAGCGGCCTGGTGTTGGCAGTCGTCGTAATCTTTCTGCTCCTCGCGGCGAACTTTCAGTCCCTGAAACTGTCCTTCATCGTTGTGTCCACCGTTCCCGCTGTGATCGCTGGAGTCGTCCTCAGCCTGTGGTTGACGGGAACGACTTTGAACATCCAGTCATTCATGGGAGCGATCATGGCGGTCGGCGTGGCTGTCGCCAATGCGATCCTGCTCGTGACCTTTGCCGAGCGCAGTCGTATCGCCGGGGCGACAGCGGGAGAAGCCGCGATTGATGGTGCGCAGAGCCGGCTGCGCCCAATCCTCATGACAAGCCTGGCAATGATTGCCGGCATGATGCCGATGGCGCTGGGTTTGGGCGAAGGCAGCCGGCAATCCGCGCCACTGGGCCGGGCGGTCGTCGGCGGGTTGGCGATGGCCACGCTGGCAACCCTGCTTATCCTGCCTTCGGTGTTTGCAATCGTCCAGGCGCGCGCTCATCGGCGTTCAGCGTCGCTCGATCCGGATGATGCAAGTGGACAAGCCACCCCGTTGACCCCACGCGTCGGAACGGAAAGTTAACCATGAAAATGACCAAGTCTTTCGCAGGAACTCACCTGGATGAAAACTAATCCAGCAGGTCTGGCTCTCGTAATTTTGGCAATAACCGGGCAGGGAATGCTCTCAGGCTGCAAACCTGCATCTGCCGAAACGGAAAAGGCGGCGGCCCCGTCCCTCGCGGTGCAGGTTGTCCAGCCAAAGCTCGGCGCGATCACCCGCAGCATCACGTTGCCTGGCGAGATCAAAGCCTATCAGCAAGCTACCCTGTACGCCAAAGTCGCCGGTTATTTGAAATCAATCACGGTGGACAAAGGCGACCCGATCAAAGAAGGCGAATTGATTGCGGACATTGAAGTCCCGGAATTGCTCGCAGAGGAAACCCGATACAAAGCTGAGGTCGAAGTTGCGGAGATCGATTACCGGCGACTGGGCGAATCCCGAAAGAAGGCCCCGGACCTGGTGACGCCGCAATCTGTGGACGACGCCAAAGGCAAATTGGACGTGGCCAGGGCAACTTTGGAACGAACGGCAACCCTGCTGAACTACGCCAAAATCACCGCACCCTTCGCCGGCATTGTGACCCGGCGCATGGTGGACCCTGGCGCGTTCATTCCAGCGGCCACTTCCGGCACCATGGCTCAGAATGCCGCCATCATTACCCTGGCGGATTTCAGCAAGGTCCGCGTCCAGGTCGCCATCCCCGAATTGGAAGCTTCCCTGGTTGCGACGGATCAACCGGTGAAGGTGACCGTCGAAGGGCTGCCGGGAAGAAGTTTCGATGGCAAGGTCACGCGCTTTTCGTACGCGCTGGACGAGGCCAGCAAAACCATGCTGGCCGAAATTGAACTGCCAAATCCAAAACTGGAACTTCGACCCGGCATGTATGCCACGGTGAAAATCGGCATTGAACGAAGAGACAACGTGCTGCTGGTGCCGGTGGAAGCATTGGTCACGGAGAAAGCGGGTACTTCTGTTTTCACGGTCGCTGACAACAAAACGAAGAAGACCCGCGTTCAAATCGGTTTTAAAGACGGAACAAACGTCGAGATCGTCAACGGAGTAAAGCCGGGTCAGCCGGTGATTATCATTGGCAAAGAGGCCCTAACAGACGGCCAACCGGTAAGCGCCGTGGACGCAAAATGAAAAACAACACCAGGTAGAAAGGAAGTACTATGAAATCATCCATACCCACTTTAGCCGGCATTCTCATGCTGAGCGCCAGCTGCGCCACGAACTGACAGCAAAATAGCTGAAATCTTCTTCCATGAATCGTGTCGCAATCGGGGTCGGTGGCAAGTTGTTTTTGGCGGTGTTGCTGCTCGCCAGGCATCCTGCCAGGGGCTCGGAGCATTCCCCTTTTGCAACCGATTCTGGAATGACGAACCAGTCCTTGATCGACCTGCCGACCGCTCTGCGGCTTGCCGGCGCGCAGAATCTCGATATCCAGATTGCCCGAGAACGACTCAATGAAGCCAGGGCCAACCATGACAGCGCCCTCGAGCAATTCTTTCCCTGGATTTCTCCAGGTATCACCTATCACCGCCGCGACGGCTTGGCCCAGGCGGTTCCCGCTGGAACCGTCTCCCGGGCCGATTTTGATTCCTACGCGCCCGGAGGAACCATCGGAGCTCAAATGGAGATCGGCGACGCAATCTACAAATCACTTGCTTCGAAACGAGTGTCCCAGGCGTTTGATAACGCGTTGGAGGCTCAACGCCAGGACTCCACATTGAGCGCCGCGCAACGCTTTTTTGAACTCGCGAAAGCCAAAGCCCTGGTGAACGTCAACAAGCAAGCGATGGAAACGTCGCAGGAGTACCAAAACGAATTGCACGAGGCGGTGGGCGCCGGCATCGCTTTCAAAGGAGACGAGCTGCGGGTTCAAACGGAAACGGACGGATAC
>DASRKU010000269.1:0-6459 GCA_035648815.1 Verrucomicrobiia bacterium
CCCATATCCAACGCGGGGGCGATCTCGTGGCAGGGATCGATCGGCGCGATTTACTACAGCGTCGAACGGGCGCCCAAAGCAAGCGGCCCATGGACCTCGGTTGCGGATCGGGTCGACGAGAGCTTCGTCCAGTACCGGCCCGTTTTCGCTGACGAATCGGCGACGCCCGGCTCCTGGTATTACCGCGTTCAAGCCCATAATGATTCGGGAATATCGGAACCCTCGAATGTCGCGGGCCCGGTCCAGGTCAATCACGGCATTTTTGTCGACGAGCTCGCCAATTTCTCACGAGTCCACTCCCGCGGCGGCGACTGGGAAATCAAAACACGCCAGTCCCGAAATGCCAAAGAAGACGCGCACCGTGCCGCAGGCGACGCCGGCAGCTCGCTCGTTTATCAAATGCCCTCCGAGATCGAAAGCTTCCGCGTCTTTGCATTTTTTCCCGGCGATGCCGCGGACCTGAAATTCGCCGTCTCGACTAACGGCACGGACTACGCGCAGGTAAAAGCCGGCAGCGGCATCTTTTTCACGGGTCCGGGCGAATACAAGTATTGGAAACCGGTTTTGTACGAGGTCGACTCCCTCAGGATCCACGGTTCCTATTTGAAAATCGAATTGACCGGCGACACGCAGGTCGGCAGGGTGGAAATCACGCGCACCGCGGCGGCTCCGGAGTAGCCGGACCGGCGGGCGGCGTCGACAAATCCAGGCAGCAGCCCCGCATGAACACAAAAGACCTGAATCGGTTTTCGCAAAGAGTCACCGCCCAGTTGTTTGATCACCTGATGCCGTTCTGGACCGGGCCGGCCCTGGATCGGGAACGGGGAGGTTGGATGGGGTGTTTGTCCAACGATCTGGAACCGGACCGGACACAACCCAAGGGGTTGATTGTGAACAGCCGGATTCTATGGACGTTTTCAGCGGTCCACCGGGTGCGTCCGGAACGATTGTTTCGTGAGATGGCAGACCGGGCGTTTGACTATGTCACGACGCGGTTCTGGGACGCGGAACACGGCGGAGCCTATTGGCGGCTGGATGACGCCGGAAAGGTGATCGACGATTCCAAGAAAATCTACGGCCAGGCTTTTTACATTTACGCGCTCTCCGAATATAACCTGGCGTTTGGCGGCTCCCCAGCCCTGGCCCGGGCGAAGGAACTTTTCGAACTGATCGAGCGGCATGCGCGTGATCCGAAGTTCGGCGGGTATCTCGAGGTGCGGCGCAGGGATTGGTCCGAAGCGGGCGAGGAAGCCAGGCTCAGCGACAAGGACATGAACGAAAAGAAATCCATGAACAACCACCTTCATGTCCTGGAGGCGTACACGAATCTTTTCCGCGCCTGGAAGGAACCGCGTGTCGAGCAGCGCTTGCGGGAGCTCATCGGCCTGTTCCAGGATCGGATCGTTGACAACCGAACGCTTCACTTCAACCATTTTTTTGATGAGCAATGGCGGGTCAAATCCGACACATACACTTTCGGGCATGACATCGAAGGGACCTGGCTGCTGTGTGAGGCGGCCGAAGCGCTGGGAGATGCGGCGCTCCTGAAGAAGGCGCAGGATCTTGCGTTGCGAATGGCCCGGGTTGCGCTGCGGGAGGGCATCGCGTCGGATGGCGCGCTCTATTACGAAGGCAAGGCGGGCAAAGTCATCGATCCAGGCAAGGAATCCTGGCCTCAAGCCGAGGCGGTGATCGGGTTCTTAAACGCCTGCCAGTTGTCGGGTGATGCCCAATACCTCGCGGCTGCCTCCCGCGTTTACGAATGGATTGAGAAACATCTGGTGGACCGAGTTCACGGCGAATGGTTCTGGCGGATCAACGAGGACGGCCGCCCCGATGAACGCCTGCCGAAAGTGAGCGAATGGAAAGGTCCATACCACGGCTCGCGCATGTGCCTCGAGACCATGCATCGATTGCAGAAAATCCTGGAGGCGGAGACGGGGAAACATTGAGAGTCCATTTGCGCTGCTGACGACGTGGTTGCGGCTTGCCGCATTGGGTTCTTCGACTTCGAAGTTGGATGTTGGTTGTTGGATGTTCGTACTTAATTTGTGTGGGGACGAGCCGTCCCCACTCCGTGCTGCTATGAAATCGCGCCTTCTTTTGACCGGCTTGAGTGTCCTGGCATTCTGTTGCGGAGCCGCTGAAAACACCGTGTTCAATGTGCTGGATTATGGCGCTGTGGGCGACGGCGCGCGCGAGGACACGGCTGCCATCCAAAAGGCGCTGGATGCCTGTGGAAAAAAAGGCGGCGGACAGGTTTGGCTGCCTTCGGGAAAAACCTTTCTGTCTGGAGCCCTTGAGATCCACAGCGGAACCGATTTTCACCTGGATAACGGAACTGCATTGAAAGGCAGTTCCAACTGGCGCCATTATGGAAAATCCGGAGCGCTGCTGTTCGCCAAGGATGCCAAGGGGATCACCATTTCCGGCGGCGGAACCCTGGACGGGAATGATCGCGCGGTGTGGCAGGCCCTGGCAGATGAAGAAGCCGGCGGCAACATCAACAAGGAAGGCTGGTGGCCGCAAGCCTTCACCGGCGATTGGTGGCCCTTCGGAAGAGCTCCCGGCGAACCGCAAAAAGGCGGGGGCCGTCCGATGATGCTGCTTTTTATCGGATGCGAACGGGTGCGCATGCGCGATTTCCACCTGCGGGCCGCGCCAAGCTGGACGGTTCATCTGGTCGGTTGTGAAGACGTCGCCATCGATTCCATTGCCATCCGCAACGATTGGGATGTGGCGAACAATGACGGTATCGACCTGGATCATTGCCGCGATGTCCGCATTGCCAACTGCTTCCTGGAATGCGCCGATGATACGATTGTCATCAAGAACACTCCGAATTTTGCGGCGTATGGCGGCTCAGCCCGGATCACCGTCACCGGCTGCGTGCTGAAATCCCGGAGCAGCGCTTTGAAGGTGGATGAAGTTTACACGCAACCTGGAGCACGGGATATTGTCTTTGCCGACTGCGTGGTTTCGGGCAGCAATCGCGGGCTCTCGATTCAGAGCCTGGATGAAGGGGATGTGGAAAACGTGCTGTTCGCGAACATCCTGGTCGAAACCGCGTTTTCGCCGCACAAATGGTGGGGCGCGGCGGAGCCGATTCACATCAGCCATTTTCCCAGGTCGGCGCAGACCAAACTCGGCCGGGTGCGAAATATCCGCTTCAGCAATATTCAATGTCATGGGGAGAACGGGATTTTCCTGCTGGGCTGGACCAATTCTCCGCTGGAAAACATCGTCCTGGACAATGTTCGTGTGGAGATCGCAAAGACCAGTGATGTTCCGGGCGGCTTTTATGACGAGCGCCCCCTGGGGCTCTACAAAGGAATTTTCGAAACGACCCTGGCTGGTATTTATGCGCGAGACATCAAGGGACTCTCTTTGCGTCACACCGACATCATTTGGGGCAAACCTCTGGACAAAACCTACGGCCCAGGCCTGGACCAGGATGGCGTTGCCGACCTGGAACTCGATCATGTCTCAGTGCCGCCCGCGCCAAAGTAGGTGTTTCCAAATCGGAGGGTTGGCAAATATATCCGGGGTTTGGTTTCCAACCCGGAGGGTTGCCGGAGAGTAGCCAGGGGTCGAGCGAAGCGACACCCCTGGAACCTGTGCACAAACGTATGACCCCGGAGGGGTCGCAGATCTCTGGCATCCCTCCAGGATGCACATTCAATTTCGATTCAGCACCGGAGGTCTCCGCCTGGCTCCGACACTCCGGCTATTCTCTGGCAACCCTCCGGGTTGTAGATCCGTGGTTAACAAATTCTGGTATTCTGAAACCCAATGCGTTAGTACCGAAGCCGTGGCATCGAATCGAGAAACTTGACCCTTGGCATGGACACCGGCACCGCACCCCAGGAAGTCCCGTCCGCGCGTGAATTGGAACTGCAGCAGGCCTTGCACCGCGAGCAGGTCTTCAGCAATGCCGTCCTCGACAGCGTCCCCGGCCTTTTATACCTCTACGACGAGGAAGGGCGGCTGGTGCGGTGGAACAAGCGTTTCCAGGAAATCACAGGATATTCTCCCGAGGAAATCACCGGCATGCGCCTGATGGATTGGTTCCAGGGCGACGAGGAATCCACAATCAAAGTCAAAGCCGCCGTTGAGAAAACGTTTCGCGAAGGCTATTCGGAAACCGAGGCGCGTCTCCACACGCGCTATGGCCGGAAGTTGTTTTATTTCACCGGCGTCCGGCTGAGCATCGACGGCAAGGCCTACATGGCGGGCATCGGCATTGATATCAGTGCGCGCCATCACCTGGAGGAACAGTTCCGGCACGCGCAGAAAATGGAGGCGATCGGGCAATTGGCCGGAGGGATCGCCCACGATTTTAACAACGTGTTGACGGTCATCCAGGGCAACTCCTCGCTGCTGCTCGACGCCAAAGATCTTTCCGCCGACGACCTCGGCCTGGTCAAACAGGTCGCCGAAGCCGCCGAGCGGGCGGCCGCCTTGACGCGGCAACTGCTGCTGTTCGGCCGCAAACAGGTCCTGCGGTCCAACAGCGTCAACCTCAACGAGGTGGTCGGGAACATGACCAAAATGCTGCAACGCATCCTGGGCGAAGACATCACGCTGCGCTCGGATTTCGCGCCTCACCTGCCCACCATTAGCGGAGACGTCGGCATGATCGAGCAAATCCTCCTGAACCTCGCCGTCAATGCCCGCGATGCCATGCCGCGCGGCGGACGGCTCAGAATCACTTCATCGATCGAAACCATCACTGAAGAACACGCGGTGGAGTGGCCCGATGCACAGTCCGGCACTTACGTCTGCCTGGATGTTCGGGACACGGGGTCCGGGATTGCCGCCGAGCACCTGCCTCATATTTTCGAGCCGTTCTTCACGACCAAGGAAGTCGGCAAAGGCACCGGCCTGGGGCTTGCCACGGTGTATGGAATCGTCAAACAACACCGGGGATGGATTGAAGTGGAAACCCAGCCGGACCAGGGAACCACGTTCCGCATTTTTCTGCCCGCAACTCTTCCCGCGGCCAGGGAACCGAAGGCACCGGCGGCGGATCAAAAGCCGCCCGGCGGCACAGAGACCATTCTCGTGGTCGAGGACGAAACGGCTGTGCGGCTGCTGGTCAGCAACCTTCTTCAGCGCTGCGGATACCAGGTGTTGACGGCGGCCTCCGGCGCCGCCGCGCTGGAGGTCTGGAAGGAGCACAAGCAAGCCATCCACCTCCTGCTGACCGACATGATCATGCCCGGAGGAATGACCGGGCGCGAACTGGCCGAAATCTTGCGCGCCGATAAAGCATCGCTCAAAGTCGTCTACACCAGCGGCCACAGCGCCGAAATTCTGGAAAAGGCAACCAACCTCGACGGATTCAATTTTCTTCAGAAACCATACCAGTCACTGGTCCTCGCCCAAACTGTCCGGAATTGCCTGGATGCGCCGTAGCGCCCCGGATGGAGTTGGCCGCGTTCTGACGAAGCGCGGCCACAGCTCGGCCCCTCGTGGCTGCGTCTCGTAAGAGCGCAGCTAAATCGTTTCCTCAGCGTAACGAAGACGGCGTTGATGTTGTCCCGTTGTGTGTTAAAGACCGGGCATGAGAAAAAAGATTCTTATCGTGGACGACGATAAGGATGCGGTCGAGCTCCTTCGTTTCAATCTTGGGAAAGCCGGATTTGCGATTGGCACTGCCGGAAACGGCAAGGAAGCGCTGCGCAAAGTGTGTTCGATCGCGCCTGATCTGATCGTCCTGGATCTCATGATGCCGGAGATGGATGGCTTTGCCGTTTGCGAAATCCTGCGCCGGGACCCCATGACCGCCCGAACTCCGATCATTATGCTGACGGCTTTATCGACGGAAATCAGCAGGCTGGTTGGCCTCGATTGCGGCGCCAATGATTATATTACCAAACCATTCAGTCCGCAGCACCTGGTCTCGCGGGTGGAGCAGTTCTTCAAAGCTCTTTCAGGATCGTAACATTCTTGTCACAATGCGAAGATTGTTGCATATGTCTTTCCGTGTTATCGAAACCCAGTGTGAGACCAAAAATTCTCGTTGTGGACGACGAACCCGAAGCCGTCGAATTGGTTCAGTTCAATTTGACGCAGGCCGGGTATAGCGTCATCACCGCCGCAGACGGAGCCGAGGCGCTGAGCAAGGCAAGAATCGCCGAGCCCAGCCTGATTGTCTTGGACCTGATGCTCCCGGAAGTGGACGGGCTGGAAGTTTTCAAAATCCTGAAGCGCGACCCCGCAACGGCAACCATCCCGATTATCATGCTCACCGCCAAGGCGGCGGAAATTGACAGGGTGCTCGGCCTGGAACTGGGCGCCGACGATTATATCACGAAACCTTTCAGCCCCCGCGAGCTGGTGTTGCGAGTGAAAAAACTTCTCCAACGCGAGATCCAGCCCCCCAAAGACCAGGACAAACTCACCTTCGGCAATCTGCGCATCGACGTTCCCCGGCACTTTGTGAGTTGGCGGGGC
>DASRKU010000270.1:0-3158 GCA_035648815.1 Verrucomicrobiia bacterium
TCACGACCTGGGCTGGTCGATTTTGCGGAGCAGTTCTTCGGCTCGGGCGCGGAGTTTCGGGTCGGCATTGGGCAGGAAAAGCGGGTCCAGGGAGCGGCGCGCGCCTTTCGGGTCCCCGGCGCGAATTTGGGTCTGGGCAAGCGCGATCAGGTAAGCCGGGTTTTCGGGTTCCAATTGGATGGCGGCCTCCAGGTGCTGTTTGGCCAGCGCCAAATCCCGGCCTTGGAGCATTTCCAGAAATCCCAACAGATGATGCGCCGGGCCGAAGCTGGGCATCAGCGCGATGGAATTGAGGAGTTCGTTCCGGATTGGCTCGGCTTCGTTGTTTGGAAGTGTCTGGTAATTTTCCTTCCCATCGGCCGTCAGCCGGAATTTTTCGCGCGCGTAGACGTAGTGGGCCAGGAAGCTGCCGGATCGCCGGAGCAAGGCCTCATTCAACTCGCGCAGCGCTTCGGAGTGCTGCTCGCGTTCCGCAGCGAGGAGGCCGAGCCCCTGGTAACCCAGCGGGCTGGCAGGCGCGCACTGCAGCGCCTGGCTGAAGTAACCATGGGCCTCCTCAAAGCGCCCGATGCGCATCAGCTCGTCTCCGAGCCGGTAGTAGGTTTCGACAGGCGTCAGCACCCGGGTGTCGGCGGCTTTTTGGTAGGACAAGTTCACGGATAAAGACCATTGGATCGGCTCGAACCGGCCGTTTTCAAGGTAACGCCGGAGCTGCGCTTCAACCGCGCCCAGGCTCGTGCGCAGCGCGTTGGTGAACGCTTGCTCGGGAAGCTGCCCCAGCCGGAGCAGCCGCGTGAATTCCCCAAACCGCGATTGATACGCGGCGCTGCCGCCGGATATCAGAAAATGGGTCAGCAACCAGGATTCCGCATAGAAGATGCCCTGGCGCTCGCGTTCATTGTATTGCGGCGAGTCGGGGGCAACCGCGAAGAGCTTGCTCAACGGCAACATCGGTTCCCGATTCAACAGCCGCAAATAGGGGACAATCGGTTTCGCGATCCGCACGGTGTAGCCATTGGCTTCAAAGGTGGAATAAATTTCTGCCAATCCCTCGTTCAGCCACAGCGGCCACAACTTGCTGTTATGCCGGAAGAGCAAATGCGCATACTCGTGCAGGATCACTTCCATCCCCGTGAATGCCGACTCCGATCCGGGAAGCGCCAGCACGATCAGGTTCTCGTCATTTCCACGTTTGAAAAATCCGGCGAGGCTCGCGGGACGGTCGTGATACAACGGCAGGAACGGCGTCATCGATTGCTGGTCGGGAAACGCCAGCACGACAATCGGGGGCGAGGCCAGCGCCTGCGCGCCGGCAAGGAGCGCGTAGGCATCGGAAAATTGCTCGAGCTGCGCCGCGAGCCGGTAAATCTCCTGCGGCTGACCGCAACTGTAGATGTTGAAATGAGCGGTGCGCGTCTCGATCCAGGATTTTTGCGCCAGGGGCACGTCCGGGACCTGGCCATTTGCCGGCCAGTTTCCGAGGCTTGCCGCGATCGCGACGATCCATAGCCCAATACGGCTCATCATGTGGCAGCATAAAGCAAGACGGACGCCATGTCACTGCGGTGGTAGGGCCGCGCTGCGCGCGGCCTTCCCGCGGGAGAGCGCAGCGCGGCCCTACCGCGTGATTCGGAAACAAGACTCCCCGTGACAACGCGCCATCCCGGCGAGTAAGATGCTCCCGCTATGACCAAGCTTCTAACCTTCCTGTTTCTTCTCACGCTCTGCGGCGCGACCCCAACCCCGGCTGCTCGCGCTGACGAGGCGGCTGATCTGGAGAACGGTTTTGCGCACCCGCCCGATTCGGCCCGGCCATGGACCTGGTGGCATTGGATGAACGGATGCGTGACGCGGGAAGGCATCACCGCCGACCTCGAAGCGATGCAGCGCGCGGGGCTGGGCGGGGCGAATCTTTTCAATGTGGACCAACTGCCGATCGACGACCCGAGCGTTCAGGTCATGAATCCAAAATGGGACGGCCTGGTGACGTTTGCGATCCAGGAAGCCGCCCGGCTGAACCTCGGGTTTGGCGCGCATAATTGCGCCGGCTGGTCCTCCAGCGGCGGACCGTGGGTGAAGGTCGAGCAATCGATGCAGAAAGTGGTTTGGACGCAACAGACATTCAAAGGGCCAGGGTCGTTTTCCAACACATTGGCCAGGCCGCACGTCGATGCCAAATGGGACTACTATGGCGACATTGCAGTGCTGGCGTTCCGCTCACAGGCGCAAATCGACACGAACGGCATTGTCGATTTGAGCGGGCGGATGTCGACCGACGGGGCGCTTTCCTGGGACGCTCCGGAAGGCGAGTGGACTATTGTCCGGTTCGGTCATACGACGACTGGCAAAATGAACGGGCCGGCGCCGGCATCGGGCAGGGGACTGGAATGCGACAAGATGAGCAAAGAGGCGGTCATGGCGTTCTGGGAAGGTTACCCGGCGCGAGTGATCGCAGATGCCGGGCCCCTGTCCGGCAGGACCCTGACCCGGATGTTGATCGACAGTTACGAAGCCGAAAGTCAGAACTGGACGCCGCGGATGCGCGAGGAATTTCAGAATCGGCGCGGTTATGACCCCGTCCCGTGGTTGCCGGTGCTGATGAAAAAGGAGATTGCCAGCCTGGAGCTCACGCAGCGATTCAAGCGCGACTGGGACCAAACGATCAGCGAACTGTTCATAGATAATTATTATGGAGCCATGGCCGAACTGACGCACCGGCATCCCGGCCTGGAATTCGCCGTCGAGCCTTACACGGGGCCCTTTGACACGCTTTCTTGTGGAGGCCGGGCCGACGTGGTGATGAGCGAATTTTGGCAGAAGCCCTGCATGTGGGGTTGGGATACTGTGAAACCGGTTTCATCGAGCGGCCATACCTGGGGCAAGCAGATCATTGGGGCCGAAGCGTTCACAGGCTGGCCGATGGCCGCATGGCAAGAGGATCCTTACGCGCTCAAGACGACGGGGGACAAGGCGTGGTGCATGGGCGTCAATCAATTTGTGCTGCACACCACGGCGCACCAGCCGTGGACCAATGTGGCGCCGGGGATGACGATGGGCTGGTGGGGGACCCATTTCGGACGGAACCAGACTTGGTGGGAACACGGCGCGCCCGAATGGATTTCCTACCTGACACGCTCCCAGTACCTGCTCCAGCAGGG
>DASRKU010000271.1:0-11141 GCA_035648815.1 Verrucomicrobiia bacterium
GTAAAACACGAGGTCGTTGTCCGTCGTGTTGTCGGTGCGATCGGCCGAGGGGCACATGTGCCCGCGGTCAAATCCGGAACCGCTGTAGTCGGTAGGCAGGACCTGGTAAAAGCCCGACGGCAAGGTGGTATCGGTGAAAAAATCGGGTGAGCGTCCGCTCGAGCCAATATCACCCGCGGTCAAATCCCAACTCACCCAGTTGGGCTCACCCAGGTCATCGTCATAATCTATGGATTCAACGCTTCGCTGAATTAAATAATGCTGATGATTGTTCGGATCAGTCGCGGCATTACTGGGGTTGCCCATTTGCATTTGCAGAGTGGCATCAATGACCGCTCCTGCCGGAATGGTCTGAAGTGCTACTGCGCATAGCATGCTGATCAGAAGCATCCAGGGGCGCAGGCGGGGATGGCGGAGCCGGTAATGCCGCACGGAGACACGAGAGCGCGCGCCGCCAGCTAGGATGAGGTCTGAATCCGGGGGATTGAAATGCATAAAATGATATGACTTAAGATCACCATTCAACACCGCCGTTTGCGTGTGGGTTGAAGCGGCCATCGGAAGGAGGCCTGAGTGGGGGATGGGGAAGGCCCGGACCATCCGTGCCTTCCCCGCACCCACACTTCAGAGGCAGCGAAGCCTCAGAATTTCGAACGACGATTCAGGAGTCCGAGCAGGGCTGCTCCTGCGGCCAGCGACAAAGCGGCCGTCGAAGGCTCAGGCGCTGCGACTGCGGAGACCATGAAGTTGTCCACGCGATCCGTTCCAGTGGCGGCCACGACACCATTAGCGGCAGAGACGGTGCCGGTGTCCACGAGCCGAAAGAAGACGGTCCCCTGGTTCGCGATTGCTGAGATCGCGCTCAAATCAGCATTGAACGTGAACGCGCTATTAGCTGTTGTGGCGTTCCAAGGGGTGTTCGGGGTCGCGTTGGCCAGGACTGTGTAAGACATGAAATCGCTGAAGCTCGATCCGTCGGTGCTGTAGGCCAGTTTATATCCACCCGGCCCTGTGTTGCTGCTGGCCTGGTCCCACGAGATGGTAACGTCGGAGTAGCCAATCGTGTTCACCTGAAACTGGAAATAATCACCCACACCCCAACCATTCGCGCTAAACGAATGTGCGGAGCCATTTCCTGCCGGGCTGCTGTAAGTGGTGGTCCCGCCTGAGCCTGAATGGAATCCCAGGGCGCTGCCGGCGCCGACTTCCGCTGAGAAGGGACCGGCGCTGGAGGGAATACTATTTTCAAATGTATAGATTGCGAGCGTGTCGGCATTGGAAGTGGAGGTTAAAGGCGCCAATAGCGCCAAAGACAGTACGGGGATTAGTTTTTTCATGTTGTGACAGGATTGTTGGTTTCTTTGTTCGGCGGAGTTCAATGTTTCAAACGGAAGAAACGTTGAGTGGCCGCCAAATTATTTGTGTAGGGGCTGGTCGCATTCGGCACATCCGACCAACTGTTGGGGAGATTGAGAGTCGTTGTGGATTGGAGGTGGAAGGCGGGATTGCCCCAGGAGACAACAACGTTGCCGCCGCCGGCCTGGACGTGGATCGGAATGGGCGCGAGGGAAATGTTGTTCCACACATCAAAGAAGGAGGTGCCTACGACAAGATTATCCAGGTAGACGGTTCCCATGAAGGAATCCTGTCGCAGGCCCATCGCCCCCACCGTTGCTGGCAACACAGGGTCCTGTGCGGCGACGCTGGTGCTGGCCTCCTCGGCTGGATTCACCCACAATACAGTTTCTCCCGTGCCCGAATTATAGCGGACGATTACCTGGTTGGTTTGATTGAGGCTAAGGTCACTGGCGAACTGGACATCGTAGTTGTTGGCGGAATTTGCGATGCCGACCCGGTAGAATCCACCCGCGGCGTTGTTAGTGCACGCAAACAACTTGGCGCGAAACGCCGTGCCGGTGATGGAATCCTTGAGGTGGGCAAAATAGTTTCCAAGTCCGTCAGGCAGGCTCGTCAGGTAAGGCGTGCAGCCATAATACAGCACCATCCCGCTATCGGAGGCAAAGGGACCGCCGGCGAGATTGGCGGCGAGGTCTTCGGATCTGTCCGAAGCCAATTGCGCCGCGCCATTAATGACCAGCAGATCGTAGTTGGTGCCGCTGGCGTGGCCCCAGGGGCTGTCCGTTGCGCCGTAGAGCGCCGTGTCCTGCAAAAAGTCCGTGTAAGAGAAGCTATCCGACAGCAATACTCCCAGTTTCTGGGAGACGCTCAACACAAAGCTGGTGGCGGTCACGTTGATGCCGTCACTTACGTACACCGTGATGGTCGACACGCCCGTCTGATTGGAAATCGGCGTCAATGTCAGGCTGCGGTTTGCCCCGCTGCCGCCAAGGGTGCCGCGGGCGATCAATGCCGGATTCGACGAGGTGTTGCTCACGATCAGGCTGCTGGCCTGCGATTCGGTGTCGCCGACCGTGAAGGGAATTCCAACAACCGGCTGATTCGCATAGGTCAGTTGATTGGGAATTGCGGAAATGGATGGGGCGCCCACAGTCATCAGAAATGCGGTGGAATTTGTATTGACCCCGTCGCTTACAAAAATTGTGATGAGGCTTGAACCTTGCTGGCCCGGAGCCGGAGTAATTGTGAGGGTGCGATTCGTGCCGCTGCCGCCGAAGACTATTCCGCTGAGGGGAACCACGGTGGTATTTGATGAGGTTTTGGAGAGAGCCAGGCTGCCGGCGGGAGTTTCGGCGTCTTGCACGGTGAAGTTGATTGTCGGCGATGTCGTGTTCATCGGCGTGTTTTGATCGGAAATTGTCGAGATCAGCGGCGCGGTATTGGCTCCGGCCACCTCATTGAACGTGGTGGCAATTCGGAGATCGTCGACGATGAGGTCCCCTTCTCCGCTTGCCTGGCGAAAGCCGTAATGGGAGATATTGACCGGACCGTTTGTGGGAAATGCGCCGGTGCCGTAGTCATCTGTTGGAACGAGGTCTGTTCCAGTAATACTGGGGCTGGATTCGGAAGCGGGGTTGATCCACAGGGTGGATTGCCCGGTGGCCAGGACGTATTTGGTGACCACTGTATAGGTCACATTGGTGTCAAGGGGGGTCGCCCATTGGGCGTTGGTGGCATTGCCCAGGCCGCTGTTGACGATGCTGAGGAAAAACTGGCCCGGACCCGCCACACCGGCAAAGTTGGTTGTGCTGGCCCAGATGCGGGCTCTAAATCCACTGACTCCCAGCGGTGAACTCGAACTCCCAAATGCGTTCGTTCCCGAAAAGTGGGCGAAGTAGGTTCCCGCGAGACTGGGCAAAAATGTGCAGCGCATGGTGAAGCTGGCGTACAGGGCCGCCACGGGACCATTCGTGGTATACAGTGTACTAAAATGATGGCCTATATCTTCGGCGCGAAGCGAGGTGATGATGAGTTGCTGGTTGGTGACGTCCATCAACGTGGAGCCGCTGTTATTTTCCCAAACGCCGGCTGAATTGGCGACAATGCCGCCGTCAGGGTAATCAAAATTGTCGCTAAATATGGATGATGCCTGAAGGCTGGAGAGCGTTGCTGCGATGAAGGCAATCAGGGCTATTTTTCTTTTCATAAATGACGTGTTGTGTTGCGTTGATGGGGGCTGCTTTGGAGTGCGTTGCTCGAAGTGCTTCAGTTGGGCGTTGTCGGTGTGGGATACCAGTAGACATTCCTGGGAACCGCCCATTCGGCGCTTGCGTCGTTGGCTTCGGTCTGAGAGCGCGCAAAATCGTTGGTTCGATATCCGTGCGCGCTTCCGTCGAACATTGCAAAGTTGCCTAGGGTTCCGTGCCTTGCCACCGCGTAGTATCCGGTGACCACCGAGGTGGAGGCAGCGGTGGTGGTATTGGGATCTACTTCGGCGACCAGGATGGTGTCGCTGGGTTTGTTAACCTGGGAGAATCTGGTATTGGAGCCATTGCCTCGGGTAGACTTGTTGATGCATGCGCGGGCGTTCTCGCCATACATAAAGAAAGCCTGGGCAAAATTGGGTGGATTGGCGTAGCTCGAATTTGGCTTGGGACAAGACGGACAGGAAAATATGGTCCGGCTGCCGGGCAACGGAGGTCTGTGGGCTTTGTAGAGACTGACCAGGGTGGGAAGGTTCAAGACAGGCGGCACCGCGTTGTACCAGGCTGATACCAGATTGCTGCTGGTAACAGAGTCGGCAATACTAACCGAGGTGTTTCCCTCTTCAGGAATCTGATCGCCCTGATCATCGGCGTACAATCTGAATGCAAGCGCCCATTGCTTCATGTTGTTCAAGCACGAGATTCTTTGTGCGCTGGCTTTGGCCTTGCTCAGAGCCGGGAGAAGCAAGGCCGCCAGAATGGCGATGATGGCAATGACGACCAATAACTCGATGAGAGTGAAGCCCTGTGCCTTCTCTCTCGCCCGATTCACGTGAATGAATCTGCTCTCACTGGATCTGTGCCCTTTCATTAGAGCAATCCTAAGTGGAATTCCTGAACAGCCAATCAACGTTCTGGAAACGAAGTTGTGTGGAAAGAAACGGTCGTGTGAAGATTTCGAGAAGGTGAATGCGGACTTGTCTTATAACAGTGAACTGTGTGGATTTTACTTGGAAGTGACCGAAACGTAACTGGAACGCCATGAGGATCCGATTAGATTGCTCTCGTGTCACTGACCATGAGCCACCGAATTGAACAGATGCAAATCTCTTGCCTGCGCCTCAGAGTTAGAGTGAACAATGCGGCGATGCTTTTCCTTCTTACAGCAGCGGTTGCGCTGGTTTCCTGCGCCAGTCACCCCCCATTACGGAATGTTGGACGCGATGAAGCTCGCGAAGGTTCGGTCAGTTTAAATGAGTCGGACCATGTTATGGCTGTTTTGTGGTTTCAGTATGCGGCTGAGGCCAGGGCGCTTTACTATCAGGCATATAATCTTGCCAAAGACAGGCTTGATGCCGCCATCTCCGAACCCCATCCGGCGGACAGCCTGGCTATTATTGTAGATATTGATGAAACGATTCTCGACAATTCTCCTTTCCAAGCTTACTTGATTCGAAAAGGCAGGCGCTTTTCACCTGCGTTGTGGTCAAAATGGACTGGAGCGCGGCTCAATCAGGCGCTGCCGGGCGCGCAGCCTTTCCTTGCTTATGCGGCGTCAAATGGTGTGGCGGTGTTTTACGTGTCCAATCGGAGTGCTGAGGAATTTGAGGCCACGGCCCGAAACCTTGCAGCGTTGAAGTTTCCGATGGCCGACTCCAGCCATCTGTTCTTGCAAGAGGACAAAGCCGGCAAAGAACCTCATCGGCGGGAGATTCAAAAGAAATACAAGGTCGTGCTGCTAATCGGCGATAATCTTGGCGATTTTCTGGCTGATTTCGACAAGCGCGATTATGCCGATCGTTTTCAACTTACTGACGTCAATCAGGCCGAATTCGGGCGACGCTTTATTATTCTGCCCAATCCCATGTACGGGGAATGGGAAAGCTCTCTATATCCCTCCCGTGATCTTCCCGAAGACGTGAAGACCGAGCTCAGACGCTCACTGTTGAAATCGTGGCAGCCGTCCTCCTCACGGTGATGGCTGCCCGTCAGAAGCCGGCTTGTGCTGAGTCACAGTGGAGCTTTAATGGGACTCACGGCCAGTTGACCCCGAGCTGCGGGAGTCCAATTCGCGCTTAAGATGTGTATCCATGGGTGCTTCCTGCCATGCCGAATACCAGATATCTGCGAGCATCTGTCCTGCCGTGATAAGTTGTCCTTCGATGAAGGCTTTGCCCTCCAAGCCTTGTTCGCCTTCGCCCGACAACTTATGCTGCTGCTCAAGTTGATACAGAGGCTCCACCAGTTTGTTCTGGCTTTGAATGAACGCTACCATAGCCCGAAACATTTCGGCGCCTTGAGCCGGTTGGTTGTTCCAGTTTATAACGCGAGCCGGGTGAAGCTTCATTTTCATCAGCGCAAGGTCGGCTTCTATGTTCGCTTTGGCAATCAAGCCGCCGTCGATCCACGCGTGGAAAGAGCGGTTGGTCGTATAATGATGCGGATTCTGTCCCGTCCAGCCGTTGAAGTGAATTGTAGTATGCAATGGCTGCCCAGCGTCCCCAACGAAATGGCCCATCACTCCCATTGTATAAATCACATTTGCCTGTGCATTGGCGATTTCTTCCGGCGTTCCGCCCGCGGTTTCGTAGGTCCGCAGATAAGAGAACTCGGATTTCAGCCTGGAATAACTCTCCATAATGGACCAAGGCAGAAATCCCACCAGTTCTCGAGTATGATCCATATTTCTGGCGGGGTCGATGGGCGGGAATTTCTCCGGGTGCGCGGCGCGGGCAAGCGCGAGTTGAGCGACAAAATCATAACGCAAGGGCGGCAGCGCATCCACTGTCAGTCCGTAGGTCTCCAGTTCCTCCAGGTCCATATAATGATCCGGACCGTTGACGTGTCTTAGTGACGCCTCAGTGGAATTGCGCCACCGGTCCGGTTCGCCGGCAAGAAAGACAATTCGCTGCTGGGCTGAAGATGCCGTTGCGAACGCCGGAAAATTGGATGGCATCGCTGCCAGCGCAAGTTGATTGATGAGGACATGGCCCGGATAGTCGAATGCGTTGACCTTTCCTCCCGGGCAGACAAAGAAGTGTAACAGCCCAATGATGAATAAATATGTGTTTCTCATAACGTAATTCATTTCGCCGTCCTGGACGCGAGTTGGGCAATTTTGCAGTGCCCCTGTTACAAATGCGTGTTGATTGTGTGAACAATGGGGAACTTAAGAAAACCACTCCTAGGCGCGCATTTGGTGGCAATGCCGGGAAAGCGGCACCACGGCGATGTGGCCAGATGTCTCGCCCGCCTCCCGGGCAGCCGCACCTGGATCCGCAGCTTCTCTATGCACCTCAAAAGCCTCCCCGGCTTTCAAAATGGCCGCGCCACGTTGGATGACGGACTCATCAATGAAATGGTGATAGGGCTGTGGCACCTTGCCGCCCTCCGATCGACCTCTAATGCACTGCCGGTTTGGATCCGCCCTGGCGGACGCGTTTGAAGAGGAGGACGAGGGGGAGACAGACGAGGCATAGCACGCCGAACAGGCGGAAGTTTTCCACGAAGGCCCAGAGAGTGGATTGCTGCACCAGCGAGTTATAGAGTAACCCAAGGGCCTGCTGATGCGCCTGCACCGGGCCGGCGTGCGCCGCAAAGGCGTTTTGCGCCGCCATCAGCCGTTCGGTATAGGCCGGGTCGTACGGGGTCATGTGCGCCACCATGTACGCCTGGTGGACCTGGGCGCGGCGCGCCAGCAGGGTCGTGACCATCGAGATCCCAAAACTGCCGCCCAGGTTTCGCATCAGATTGAAAATTCCCGCGGCATTGCCCATTTGGTCCTGGCGCAAATGGCCCATCGTGGCCGTTGTCAGCGGCACGAAAATGAAACTGATGGCGATCCCGTTGAGGACACTGGGCCAAATCACGTTCCAGACGGAGATTCCCAGGTTGATTCGGCCCATCCAAAACGATGAAACCGCCAGCAATGCGAATCCAGTGGTCATCAGCACGCGATTTCGGATGCGCCCCACCAGCTGGCCGACGATGAACGTGGTGACAAACGCGCCCAAGCCCCGAGGGCTGAGCGCATACCCGCTTTCCAGCGCCGGGTAGCCCATCAGCGTCTGCAGGAAAATGGGCAGGGCCGCCGTGGTGCCGTACAGGACGCCGCCGAGGCAGGTGATCAGGACCAGGCCGGAGGCGAAGTTGCGGTTCTTGAGGATTCTTAAATTAACGATGGGGTGGGCGGTGCGCAGTTCGCGGGCAATGAAGGCGACGAAACTGGCGGCCGAAATCACGGCAAACCAGGTGATCCACGATGACGCGAACCAGTCCTCCTGCTGGCCCTTGTCGAGAATGATCTGGAAGGCGCCCAGCCACAGTGCCAGGTAAAAGAAGCCAATTCCATCCACCCGCTCGACGCGGGCATGCCGGATGTAAGGCGGATCCTCGATGAAAGCCTGGGCCATGAGGATTGCAAACACGCCGACAGGAACATTGATATAAAAAATCCAGCGCCAGGAATAGTTATCCGTGATCCATCCGCCGAGGGTCGGGCCGAGGATGGGTGCGACGATCACTCCCATGCCGTAGGTGGCCATGGCTATTCCGCGTTTGTGGGGCGGGAAACTTTCGAGCAGGACAGCCTGCGCGATCGGTTGCATGGCGCCGCCGCCGATGCCCTGCAGAATGCGTGCAAAGATGAGGAACGGCAGCGTCGGCGCCATGCCGCAAAGAATCGAGGAGAAGGTGAAAATGGCGATGCACGAGATCAGCAGCCGGCGGCGTCCGAAACGCAATCCAAGCCAGCCGGTGATGGGCAGCACGATGGCATTGGAGACCAGGTAACTGGTCAACACCCAGGTGGCTTCTTCGGGAGTGACAGACAAGCTGCCGGCGATATGAGGCAGGGACACATTGGCGACGGAGGTGTCCAGGATTTCCATGAACGTCGCGGCCATGACGGCCACGGCGATCAGCCAGGGATTGTGGCTTGGATGCCAGGTTGCGGAGGCGAGGCTCGGGGTTTGATTTGGATTTCGGGCTCCCGGCTCCCGGTCCTCGTTGCGGCGATGCTCCGGACTCATCCGCGGGTAACTGGCTTCGCTTTACCGGACTCGGCTCGAGTTGCGGCGCGCCACCATAGAGAGCCCAGGAGGAGGGCGAGGACCAGGGCGACAAGGGCGAGAACGGCGCCAGACACTTCAAAGCTGGCGGTTCTGACAGACGGCTCGACGGACATGCCCGGCCCGAGCACGTGGCTGGTCTGGGGCGGATGATCGAAAACGATTTTGACCGGCACGCGCTGGACGACCTTGACGAAATTGCCGACGGCATTTTCGGGGGGCAGCAGGCTGAAAGCGGCACCGCTGCCGGCCTGGATGCTGTCGACGTGGGCCGGGAAGGCGCCGCCGGAATCAATGCTGACATGGACCGGCTGGCCTGGACGAATGTTTCGCAATTGAGTTTCTTTGAAATTGGCGGTGATCCAAATCTCGTTTGGGACCAGCGCCAGGAGTCTTTGGCCCACCTGCACGTAATCTCCGTCCGACACGGCCTTGCGAGTGACGCGGCCGTCGACGGGAGCGACGATGTGGGTATAGGAGAGATTCAATTGGGCCTGTTGAACGTCAGCCAGCGATTGTTTGGATTGCGCCTGGGCCCGTTCCCAGGCTCTTCGGCCCGCTTCGAGTTGCGCCTGGGCTTCGGCGACCTTCAAACGGTTGCTGGCGGCTTTTTCCTGCCCGGACCTCAGGGTGGCTTCCGTGGAAGTGGCGGCTGCCTTTGCGGCGTCGTATTCCTGGGGAGAGATAATGTTCTTGCGGCGCAGATCCTCGGCCCGCTGCAGATCCGTCTGGGCTTTTTCCGCCGTCGCCTTGTCGGCGGCAGCTTCGGCTTCGAATTGCCTGGCTGTGGCGTCCGCGGTGGCGACCTGGGCCTTGAGCAGGTCGATGCTGGCGAGCAGAAGATTGACGTTCGCCTCCGATGCCACCATCGCCGCCTGTTTTTGAGCGACCTGCACTTCGTAATCGCGCGGGTCGATTTGAATCAGCGGTTCGCCTGTTTTGACGATTTGGTTGTCGTTGACGAATACCCTGGCAACCTGGCCGCCGATCCGGGGCGCGATGGCAGTCACATCGACGCTTAAGAACGCATCGTCGGTGGATTCGTGAGTGAAACTCTGGACGAGGTAATGCAGGCCCAGAAAGAACACCAACGCGGCGAGGCATGTTCCGACAATGACGACCGCGGGCCGTTTCCAGAACGGCGTTGGAGCCGGAGGCGCAGTTTCTGCCTGTCCAACCTGTGATCGGGGCATTTCACCCTGAGCTAGTTGTTGATCCATACCCTAGAGAACGACGGTGTTTTCGCTGAAAAATTAGCAGCGACGGCTGAGTTAACCAAAAATTGTTTGCCGATTGCGATCCGATAATCCGGTGCGAACGATATAACTATTCGGTTACTTGTGGGTCAATGTCCACTCAAAATGTCCGCAAATGCGGGAGAAGGGGGGTATCCGCTCCCGGCTGCTCTCTGCCAACCCTCCGCTAAGTCGTGCGAACATGGGGACGGGCCGTCCCCACCCCGAACGCTCGTCCTTCGCACTTCTGACCTCTCATTTCTCCCCTCTCACCTCATACCTCCCACTGCGCTCCGCGGCTGGCTTTTTTCTCCGCGTGGCGTGATTTGTCCTCGAGCATCCTGGCTTTGGCGCGGCGGGAACGTTTTCGTTTTTGCCGGCGGATTTTTTCGATGCGGGCGCGTTCGGTCGCAATGCTGCCGGTTTTTCGTTCTCCAATTTTGTCCAGGAGAAGCCTGCGGGCGAGCCAGCGGTTGAGTCCCTGCTGGCGGCTGGCCTGGCATTTCACCTGCAAACCGGTGGGCCGGTGAACCAGCATGACGCAGGTGGTGCATTTATTCACGTTCTGACCACCCGGGCCGCCGGACCGGACGAAACTTTCGTCGAATTCCGACTCATGCACGCCCAGGTCTGTCATCCGTTTGAGGAGTTGGACATGCTTTTCGGGGCTAACGGGGAATTGATTGGACACGACCATGGAACAGTAGGCATTCCGGGTTAAGAACGCAATTGAGTTTGGGGCGTGAACCCGGTATCACTTGCCGCTGCACGACAGGTATGGATCACGCCGCGGTCATTTGGGCGTGTCGAGAACCACTTTAAAAGCCACTGCGAATTATGAGCGAAAAGACGAAGAACCTCAGCACGCTTGCCTTGCATGCGGGGCAGGTTCCCGATCCCACGACCGGATCGCGAGCCGTGCCGATTTATCAGACGACATCCTACGTTTTCAAGAGCAGCGAACACGCGGCAAATCTTTTCGCGCTGAAGGAATTCGGGAACATTTATACCCGGATTATGAATCCGACGACCGATGTGTTTGAACAGCGGGTGGCGGCGCTGGAGGGCGGCACCGGCGCGCTTGGGGTCGCTTCCGGATCCGCGGCCATCACGTACGCGCTGCTGGCCATCACCAGGCTGGGAGACGAAATCGTCGCGGGGAACAATCTCTATGGCGGGACCTACCAGCTTTTCCACTACACATTCCCGAAGCTGGGCCGGACGGTGAAATTCGTCAACTCGCGCGACCCCGATGTATTCCGGCGGGCAATGAC
>DASRKU010000272.1:0-4061 GCA_035648815.1 Verrucomicrobiia bacterium
TGGAAAGCGACCCGCACAGCGTGCTGGAAGGCATGGCCATCGCCGCCTATGCCGTCGGCGCTACCCAGGGTTTCATCTACGTGCGCGCCGAATATCCGCTGGCGATCAACCGATTGCAGGGCGCCATCAAGCAAGCCAAGCAACTGGGCCTGCTGGGAAGCGGAATTTTTGAATCTCCCTTCAGCTTTAACATCGATTTGCGCATCGGCGCGGGCGCGTTTGTCTGCGGCGAAGAAACAGCGCTGATGAGTTCCGTCGAAGGCAAGCGCGGAACACCGCGGCCTCGGCCGCCGTTCCCCGCCGAAAGCGGCCTCTGGGGCTCACCAACCCTCATCAATAACGTCGAGACCTTTGCGAACGTCGCCCCAATCATCCGCAAAGGCGCGGATTGGTTCTCCGCCATCGGCACCGAAAAGAGCAAGGGCACAAAGGTTTTCGCGCTGGCCGGAAAGATCACCAACACCGGGCTGATCGAGGTGCCCATGGGCACCACCCTGCGCAAGATCGTCGAAACCATGGGCGGAGGCGCCCCCGATGGCGGCAGGATCAAAGCCGTCCAGACAGGCGGACCTTCCGGCGGGTGCATTCCGGCGGAATCGCTGGATACTCCCGTCGATTATGATTCCCTGGCAAAGCTCGGATCCATCATGGGTTCGGGCGGCATGATTGTCATGGATGACAGCACGAGGATGGTGGACGTGGCGCGCTTTTTCATGGAGTTCTGCATGGACGAATCGTGCGGCAAGTGCATTCCCTGCCGCGCGGGCACGGTGCAGATGCATCATTTACTGACGAAAATCCTGGGGCGCAAAGCCACCAGCCGGGATTTGCAGAAGCTGGAAGAGCTCTGCGACATGGTGAGGAACACCAGCCTGTGCGGCCTGGGACAGACCGCGCCCAACCCGGTGCTCAGCACCCTGCGATTTTTCCGCAACGAATACACCGAGCTGCTGAATCCTGAGCCGCAGGGGCCCAATGGCGAGGCAAAGAAAGCAGAACCTGCGCTGAAGTAATTTGTTATGGCCGCAAAAACACTGACGATTGACGGTAAGGAAATCAGCGCCTTTGAAGGGGCAACGCTTCTTCAGGCCGCCGAGGAGGCCGGCATCAAAATTCCGACCCTGTGCCACATGGACGGAGTGTACGACGTCGGCGCCTGCCGGCTTTGCCTCGTCGAAGTGGCCGGGATTGCAAAGCTGCTGCCCGCCTGCACGACGAAGGTCGCCGAAGGCATGAACGTCAAGACCGACAGCGACCGGCTTCGACATTACCGCCGGATAATCCTGGAGTTGCTGTTCGTGGAGAGAAACCACGTGTGCGCGGTGTGCGTCTCCAACGGCCATTGCGAGCTTCAAACGCTGGCTTGCGACCATGGCATGGACCATGTCCGTTACGATTACTGTTTCCCGAAGTGGGAGGTTGACAACACGCATGCGCGCTTCGGGATGGACCACAACCGCTGCATCCTGTGCACCCGGTGCGTGAGAGCCTGCTGGCACATCGAAGGCGCCGGCACCAAGAACGTGGCCGGGCGCGGCGCGAAGTCCAAAATCATTTCCGATCTCAACCAGCCGTGGGGCGATTCGGAGAGCTGCACCTCTTGCGGCAAATGCGTGGATGCCTGCCCCACCGGCGCCATGTTCAATCGGGGTTCGACGGTTTCCGAAATGGAACATGATCGCGCGAAACTGGAATTTATCGTCACTGCACGGGAGAAAAAACAATGGATCGCCTCAGAGTAGCTACAGTTTGGTTCGGCGGCTGTTCCGGCTGCCATATGTCGTTTCTAGACCTCGATGAGTTCCTGATCGATCTCGTGGGCAAGGTGGACCTTGTCTACAGCCCGGTCATGGATATCAAGGTTTACCCCGAAAATGTGGACGTGTGCCTCATCGAAGGCGCCATCTGCAACCAGGACAACCTGGAACTGCTGCATATTATTCGCGGCCGGACAAAAATCCTCGTCTCCTTCGGGGACTGCGCCGTCACCGGCAATGTGCCCGCGCTCCGCAACCAGCTCGGACTGACCAATGCCGATGACGTCCTCCAATGCGCCTACATCGAAAATTCCCAGCACAATCCCAGCCTCCCCTTCGCGAACGGGATCGTGCCGAAGCTCCTCGATCGCGTCCAACCCGTCCATGAGGTCGTCAACGTTGAATATTTTCTTCCCGGCTGCCCTCCGCCCGCACCACGCATCAAAGCGTTCCTGGAGCAGCTCCTGACCGGCGCCCCGCCCAACCTGCAGGGCGCCCAATTAAAATTTGGCTGAGTAAAAGGCAAGTATGTCAAAACGTATCGTCATCGATCCAGTGTCCCGCATCGAGGGCCACGCAAAGATCAGCATCCACATGGACGACGCCGGCAATGTGTCGGACGCCGAATTCCATGTCGTCGAATTCCGCGGCTTTGAAAAGTTCTGCGAAGGGCGTCCCTACACGGAAATGCCGGGCATCACCCCGCGCATCTGCGGGATCTGCCCCGTCAGCCATCTGTTGGCATCGGCCAAGGCGGGCGACGCCATCATGGCCGTGAACATTCCGCCGGCGGCTGAAAAACTCCGCCGCCTCATGAACCTCGGCCAGATCGTCCAAAGCCATGCCCTGAGCTTCTTTCACCTCAGCGCCCCCGATTTTCTGCTGGGATGGGATACGCCCCAGGCCAAAAGAAACGTGTTCGGCCTGATCGCTTCCAATGCCAACCTGGCCCGCGCGGGCATCCGGCTCCGCCAGTTCGGACAGGAGATCATCGAGATCCTCGGCGGCAAAAAAATTCACCCCGCCTGGGCCGTCCCCGGCGGCGTGCGCAGTTCCCTCACCGAAGAAGGTCGCGCCCGAATTCGCGCGTGGCTGCCCGAAGCCTTTGCGACAACGAAGATCGCCTTCGACCTGTTCGCAAAAACAATGCAGACGCATCGCGGGGAAATTCAAATCTTCGGAAACTTTCAGTCCTTGTTCATGGGATTGGTCGCTCCGGATGGAACATGGGAGCATCACACCGGCAAACTCCGTTTCGTCGATGGCGGCGGCAATACCATCGCCGACCAGGTGGATCCTCAGAAATATTATGATTTTATCGGTGAATCCGTCCAAACCTCCTCATACCTGAAGTCGCCCTACTATTTGCCGCTCGGTTTCCCTGATGGCATGTATCGCGTGGGGCCCCTGGCGCGGCTGAATGTTTGCGAGAGCATGGGCGTTCCCAAGGCGGATGCCGAGTTGAAGAAATTCAAGAAAATGGGACGCGGCGCCGTCACGTCGTCCTTCCTCTATCATTATGCGCGCCTCATCGAAATCCTCGCCTCGCTCGAGTATATCGAGCGATACATGGATGATCCGGAGCTGTCGAGCAATGATCTCCGCGCCGATGCGGGAATCAACAGCCTGCGCGGGGTCGGCGTGAGCGAAGCCCCCCGGGGCACGCTCTTCCACGATTACACCGTCAGCCGGGACGGATTGCTGAACAAAGTCAATCTCATCGTCGCCACCGGCCAGAACAACATGGCCATGAACCAGACCGTGGCGCAGATCGCCCGGCATTACGTGCGCGGCAATGACATTCCCGAACCCATGCTCAACCGCATCGAGCACGGCATCCGCTGCTACGATCCCTGCCTGAGCTGCTCCACGCATGCCGCCGGCCGCATGGCCCTCCACGTGCAACTGGTCGCTCCGGACGGCAGTGTCCTGAACGAAGTCGCAACGAGCTGATCAACGTTAGTCGAGAGTCGAGGGTCGAGGGTCGAGTGCAAGCCGAAGGCTTGCCAGAAAGTAGCCGGGGGTTAGCGACTTGCCCGCCGTAGCGCAGCGAAGGCGGGAGCGACACCCCCGGATTGTCGTCGCAAATGCATCGACCCAGAGGGGGTCGCAGCGTCTCTGGCATCCCTTCGGATTGAAAGAACATCCAACTCCCAACCGTCCATTTCAGAAAACTCCCCCTCGCCTCTCTCTCGACCTTTCCCCTCTTCGGCCCTTTTCTTCCGTGTGCCATTAGCAGACCCAATCTCGGTGCCAATTCTCGATGCATATGCATCAGAAATTGGCAAGCACTTCGCACTTCGC
>DASRKU010000273.1:0-7249 GCA_035648815.1 Verrucomicrobiia bacterium
CCTGAATTGATGAAATGGCAGCGGGAGTTGCTGGGTTGACCAGCGCCCTTACGGGCATGTTGCCCAAAAGGAAAAAGGGAGAAAATGGAAAGAAAACCCTCACCCCGGCCCTCTCCCATCGGATGGGAGAGGGAGAATAAATTGACGCGTTGGCTGCAAACCATGGCGTCATTCAATCCAAATCGTGCGTTACTGTTCCCTCTCCCGTCGGACGGGAGAGGGCAAGGGTGAGGGTTGCTTTGTTTTGGCCGGCACGCTCTACCTCACGACCTCAAAGGCGAATCCCTTCAAATATTCCGTCTCGGGGATCATCGGTATGATCGGGTGGTCGGGTGATTGCGTATAGGTGTCGACGCGGCGGAGGATTCGCAGCGCGTCAAAGGCGGCGGACAGAACGGTATCCTGGAACAAGCCCGCGTCCACGTGATGCGAGCAGCAGAAAGTCGCCAGGGTGCCGCCCGGCTTCAGGAGTTTCAGGGCGCGCAAATGGATTTCCTTGTATCCTCGCAAGGCATCGGGGACCGAGGCCCGATTCCGGGTGAAGGAGGGAGGGTCCAGGATGATCAAATCGAATTTCGGGATCAGCTTTTCGTGGGGAGCTGTTTTGGTTTGGGCTTTGAGCCAGTCAAAGACGTTGGCGGATTCAAAGGAACACTTGTCGGCGAGATGGTTGGCAGCGGCGTTGCGGGTTGCCGATGCAACGGCGTCGGCGCTCTGATCGATCAGGTGGACGTGCGCGGCTCCGGCACGGGCCGCGTGCAGGCCAAAGGCGCCGCTGAAGCAAAAACAATCCAGCACCTGGGCGTCTTTCGCCAGTTCCGCCACGCGGCGATAATTCACCTGCTGATCCAGATACATCCCGGTCTTGTGTCCGGCGGCAAGGTCGGCTTCAAAGCTCAATCCATTCAACCCGACGTTGACAGGGAATGACGGCGTGGGAACCGCGGCTTCCGGAGTTTTGCCCTCTGCGGCATCCGCTGGCGCCTTGGTGCTGATATCGGCGGCAGCCAGGGCGCCGGTGAGGATGCCGTTGGATGCCGTCAGACCTTCAAACCGGCGGGAAGCCATGTCGCTGCGCTCGACAATGGCGCGCGGGGAAAGCACTTTCTGGAGCGCCGCCACAATCATCGATTTCCGCTGGTCCATTCCCAGGGAAGAAATCTGAACGACCAGGACATCCTCGTATAAATCGACGATCAGGCCGCTGAGGAAGTCGCTTTCGGCATTCACGACTCGGAAGGATGTGGCGTTGGGCAGGTGTTTGCGGCGGAAGGCCAGGGCGGCGCCGATGCGGTCCTCGAAGAAAGCCTGGTCGACGCTGACGCGATCCGGGGAGAGCACGCGGACGTTGATTCTGGATTTTGAATTATAGAAACCGACGCCGAGGAGCCGTTGCCGATGATCCTTGACCTGCACGAGTTCGCCATCGGCGACAGGTTGGGTCAGGCGGAGCACGGACCCGTGATAGATCCAGGGATGGCCCGCGACAATGCGATCGGCTTCGCCGGGTTTCAAGAGGATGGTGGGGAGGGATTGCATGTGTTTGTAAACAGAGTCAAGAGCATCCTACAGGGTGGAGACGGGCGCAAGCTGGGAGACATGAAGGAGTCAGTGAGTCAGTGAGTCAATGAGTCAGTGAATGATCACTCCTGTGACTCCCGCGATTCACTGACTCACTGACTCGTTGACTCATTGACTCACTCATGGGCTGGCTTGGGCTTTTTTCTTGCGGGCGTTGGCTCAAGAGGTAGGGTTTTTGGGCGCAGCGGTATGGAAGTGGACTGAAGAAAGAATCCGCGGCGTGGCAACTTGACTGAGAACTATGACTGCTCATGAAATGGTGGCCAAGGCCCGGAACCTGCCGCAAGTGCCCGGCGCAGCATTGCGCCTGGTAGGTCTGCTGGATGCATCCAGTGACAACAAGGAAGTGATCGAAGTGATCAAGTCCGATGCATTGCTCACGGCGAAATTGCTTCGGGTCTGCAACTCTTCGGCGCTTGGATTGGCAGAACCGGCTTCCTCGGTGGACCATGCGATTCTCCTGCTGGGGCCCAGCCAGGTCATGAGTCTCGTGCTCTCGCTGGCGTTTGGAAAGGCGATGACCAGCCAGCCGCCGAGTGCTGCCATGGAATCCGATAAACTCTGGATGCACTCGTTCATGGCGGCGACCGCCGCTGAGATCATCGTCAACCGCGGCTTTTATTCAGGAAGATTACTTCTTGGTTCCCGTTTTTTCCGGCGCAGCGCTGGTCTGCGATTTTGCATCCGGCTTCAGTTCGGGGGTCTTTGCGTCTTCCTTGACGCGCTTTGCGACGAAGTCTTCCTCGGCAAACTCTCCGACCTTGCGATGAAACTTGATCTCGTCGCCGGAGATTTTTCCGGTGTATTCGATTTTGATTTCGTTGTCGTCGAGTTTCAGGGGTTCCACAAAGGAGATTTGGTCCTTATTGATTTTTCCGTCGACGATCTTCACCTCGTTTGTTCCCGTTTCCCTTTCACCGATGGCTTTTCCGGTGAGCTTGTCTCCTTCCACCTTGAATTCGAAGATATATTTTTGGATTCCGATTTGGCTGTCGAACTGTCCCTTCCATTTTCCGGCGACGGCCTCGTCGGCGGCGCGGGCTGGAGCGAGTGAACAGAGTGCGAGCAGGGCAAGCGTGATTGCTTTGCAGCAGGTATTCATAGGTTGTTTGGTGAATTGGTATAAGTGATGGCTACCGGCAACAAAGTGTGCTGTAAGGGTGTTGCAATGACAATCCCTGGCTTTCGCTGGGCTGGACTGGCGCATTTCACTTTTTTTGGGTGGTCCCTCTGAATCCTAATCCTCATCTTAATCCTAATCTCCTTCGTGCATGCGGGCGATGAATGCCAAGGATTCCCGATAAATCTCCAGCTTTGCGTGGTCAAAGAGCGTATTCATCAGATTAGGATTAAGAGAAAGATTAAGATTAGGAGCCAGGGCCGCGCTACCCAAAGTGAAATGCACCCGCTGGGCCGGACTGGCACCAAACCGCGTGACAAGCCCAGATTGGTGGGGTACAAATAGAAATTCACTTTTATGCGCTCTGATGTCATCAAAAAAGGTATTGAACGCGCGCCGCATCGTTCGTTGCTGCGCGCCACCGGCTCCATCGAATCGGAAGCGGATTTTGACAAGCCGTTTATTGCCATTTGCAACAGTTACACCGACTGCATTCCGGGACATGCGCACCTGAACGAGGTGGGCATGCTGGTGAAGCGCCTGGTGCGCGCCGCTGGGGGTGTGCCGTTCATCTTCAACACGATCGGGGTCGATGACGGCATTGCCATGGGGCATGGGGGGATGAAGTATTCGCTGCCGTCGCGCGAATTGATTGCCGACTGTGTGGAGACGATGGTGCTCGCGCATTGTTTTGACGGGATGGTGTGCATTCCGAATTGCGACAAGATTGTGCCCGGGATGCTGATGGCGTCGATGCGGGTGAACATACCGACGGTCTTTGTGAGTGGCGGCCCGATGGCTGCGGGGATTTCCGAGCAGGCGATGGAAGGGGAACTGCCGGCGCATTTGCGTCCGGCGACACAAAAGTCGGATTTGATTTCGGTTTTCAAGGGTGTGGGCGAGTTGCAGGCGGGGAAGATCACCGCGGAACAGCTCCAGAAGCTGGAGCAGTCGGCCTGTCCGACCTGTGGTTCATGTTCGGGGATGTTCACGGCCAACTCGATGAACTGTCTGTGTGAGGCGCTGGGGATGGCGTTGCCGGGCAACGGCACCGTTCTGGCGGTGTCGAAGGAGCGGGAAGCTTTGTACGACCTGGCGGCGCGAAAGATCCTGGAGCTCGTGGCGAAGGATATCAAGCCGCGCGACATCGCCACGCTGGAGGCGTTTGACAATGCGCTGATGTTGGATGTGGCGATGGGCGGGTCGACGAACACGGTGCTGCATACGCTGGCGGTCGCGCGAGAAGCGGGCCTGTCCTACGACATCAAGCGGATCGACGCGATTTCGCGCCGTGTGCCCTGCGTGTGCAAGGTATCTCCGTCGTCCAATTATCATGTTCAGGATGTGCACCGGGCGGGGGGAATTCACACGATTCTTGGGGAACTCAAGCGGATGGGGGCATTGAACACGAAATGCGTGACCGTCACGGGCAAGACCATTGGGGAGAATATTGAGGAGTGGGACATACGATCGGAGAAGTGCTCGGCGTGGGCCAGGGCGGCGCGGGTTTCGGGCGCGAGCGCGCTGGTGCTGGATCCGAACGACAAATTGGGGCCGGTGGCGCGGACTGCCAGCGGCAACCTGGCGCCAAAGCCGATGATGTTTTTTCCCGGGGACACTCGAGCGATCATGCTGTGGCGGCTGGCGGCGGCATTCAACGCGGGCGATGCCGCGGTGGCGGCGGCGTTGTTTACGGCAGACGCCGAGTTTGGCGTGAACGAGACAATTTCCTGGAAGGGGCCGATAGAAATCGAGGCGGGGCTCAAACAGAAATTTGTCGAGCACAGGGGACTGTTGCGGGCGGAGTTGGCCAATCTCAAGCAGAGCCCGGTGATCATTGTGTGGCAATATGCGAAGGGCGGGGAAAAGACGATGCTGTGCCTGCTGCGCGCCAAGGTGCGCAAGAACTGGCAGATCAGCAAAGCGTATCATGACTTCCGCCCAGGGCAGCTTAAGGATGCGCAGCCGAGCGGCCTGATGCCGTATGATTCGGTTTTTCTGTTTAAGGCCGAGGATTGCATCCGCACGAAGGAGACGGCGTACACGCCCGATGGCGGGCTTGCGATTCTTTTTGGCCAGCTCGCGCCCGAAGGCAGCGTTGTCAAAACGGCGGGGATCAGCGATGAGTTCAAGAAAAATTGCGGGCCAGGCTTCGTGTTTGAAGGGCCCTGTGTGATTTTTGAAAGTCAGGACGACGCCTGCTCGGGCATTCTCGCCGGCCAGGTCAAGGCCGGTGACGTGGTCATTATTCGCAACGAAGGTCCGCGTGGCGGGCCCGGGATGCAGGAGATGCTCTCGCCCACCAGCTATATCGTCGGCATGGGTTTGGGAGACAAGGTGGCGCTGGTGACAGACGGCCGGTTCAGCGGCGGAACCGCCGGCGCTTGCATCGGCCATGTGTCTCCCGAAGCGGCGGAGGGCGGGCCCATTGGATTGCTCAGGCCTGGCGACCGCGTTCGGATTGATTTTCCGAATCGTCGAATGGACATTCTCGTTTCGGAATCGGAACTGGCGCAGCGCAAACAGACCTGGCAACCGGTCAAACGCGAACTCGGCGGGTGGCTGGCGCGTTATCGGAAGATGGTGACGAACGCAAGCCAGGGGGCGATTTTGGCAGTCTGAAGGTCGGAGCAAACACCCGGCGTAAGGCGGGCGCGATAGCGCATGGAGTGCGTCCGGTTTACCGGCGCTCTGGATTGGGGCCGCTCGCAACGCGGTCATGCGCGAGGGGCAGTAAAACCCAGAGCGGCGCTGAAGCGCACGCACTCCATGTGCTGGCGCGGCTATCGGACACGCCTACTGCAATTCCACAACATCACCGGATTCCAGCGGCACATCCTGGCCGTTGAGAAGTTGTTTGGGATCGACGGGGATGGATTGGCCGGCTCGCCGGATGATGATGCTGGCTGGATCATTGGCGCTGGTATAAACCGCGAGCACAATGGCCTGGCTCAGGGTGAGGCCTTGATGCCACTTGACGAAGGGGTTCTGCACCTGGCCGATGAAAGTGACGCCGGGTCCGTGCGCCTGCTGTTGGAGGGCCTGGGAAAACCCGGCTTGCTGGCCTGAGAGGTAGGCCATGCGCGCCATGGTGTTCGCCTTGGATTTGCTGACGCAACCGCTCAAGGCCAGCGCTGTGATGACGCTGAAAACGGCGGCGAATACGATGGAAGTGCAGCGCGGCGGAACATTCATTCGAGCTTCTTGAGAATTTTTTCAAACCCACCTTCGATCGGCTCAATTTCGATCCGGCCGGCGGGTTTGGGTGTGGCAGGTGGCGGCTGTTTATCCTGCTTTGAAGACGGTGGGAGCGGGGATGGCACAATCGCGTCCGGAACTTCCTGGGTTTCGGCATCCGCCGGTTCGGGAATGTCGTTTGGAAAGCACCAGTTCTTGCGAGCATTGAGCCACGTGCGGTATCGCTGAAAACTCCACATGCCGTGCTCGGCGCCGGTTTCCAGCGCGGAGATGATCTTGAAGAAATCCCGGTTTCGAACAAAGTTTTTAACGGCATGCGTGGCCATCAGGATTTCGCATTCGGGGACGCGAATTTTCAGGTCGGCTCGATAATGAAGCCGCTGGGAGATGACTCCGAGGAGGCAGTCAGCCAACTGGGCTGCCACACTGCTTTGAATTTCCGCGGGAAAAGCGGAGACCACTCTTTGAAGGGCTTCGGCGCACGTGGAGGAATGGACGGTGCTCAGGACCAGGTGGCCGGTTTCCGACGCATTCAGAGTCAGCCGCATCGTTTCGGGCTCGCGCATTTCCCCGACCATCAGGACGTCCGGGTCTTCGCGGAGCGAATCCAGCAACGCCTGTTCGAAGCTGGGCGTGTCGCGTCCGACTTCCCTTTGGCGAATGAACGATCGCCGCGGGCGAAAAGTATATTCGATCGGGCTTTCGATGGTCACGATGTGGCGTGTTTCGGTGAGGTTAATCTCCTGGATGAGGGCGGCGAGGGTGGAGGATTTGCCTGAGCCGGTAGGTCCGCTGACCAGGACAAGACCATGGGGATGGTCGACGAGTTTTTTGAGGTCCGGGTGGAGGTTGAGTCTTTCGACGGTGGCCTGGAAGGAGGCCAGCAGGCGAATGGCGAAGCCGATGCCGCGGGCGCTTTGGAGAATATTGATGCGGCAACGGACGCCCTGGAGGGTTTTGGACAGATCGGCCGATTGTCGTTGCAGGAATGCGGGCCAATGGGCCTGGCCGATCATTTCCTGGGCGAAGGCCAGGAGTGCGTGGGGCGGCATGGGTTCTCCGATGGATTGCAGAGAGCCGCGGATGCGCAGCGCGGGCGGCAGGCCGGGTTCGAGGTGGAGGTCGCTGGCGCCCTGGTCCCGGGCCGAGGCGATTAATGATTCCAGGTTTGAGCTCATAAGGGGCTTCAGCAGTTTGCGGGTATTTCCTGGAGCACTTCGATGCAATGAGGAATGGCGCCGGCCACAAACTCCAGGCATTCGACGGCGCCGCTGGGTTTTCCTGGCAGGCACAACACCAGGGTTTTATCCACCACGACGGCGAGGTTTCGGGAAAGGATGGCGTTGGCAT
>DASRKU010000274.1:0-4281 GCA_035648815.1 Verrucomicrobiia bacterium
CTCCAGGAGGCACGAATTCACATAACCATGACCGGGGGTCTTCGCTCCCGCCTTCGCTGCGCTACGGCGCGGCAGGTCGCTGCGACCCCCGGCTACTCTCTCGCAAGCCTCCGGCTTGCGGCAGGGCATTCTTGCTCTCGACCCTCGACTCTCGACTTTCGACCCTCGACCACTTAGCGCCTCAGATGCACAATGGTGGCGCCCCAGCCGCCGAAATGTTCACCTCCAAGCGAAAAGGAAATCACGTCGGGATGTTTGGCGAGGATCGCGTGCACCGTGCGGCGCAAATTTCCGATGCCTTTGCCATGGATGATCCGGACCCGCACAATGCCGCGCTCGCGGCATTCGGAAAGATAATCGGGCACGAGATCCTTTATTTCGGCCGGCTTGAATGTGTGCAGGTCCAGCACGCCGTCGATTGGAAGCTCGATTGGATCATCCATGCATTCGCAACATAACCACGAAAGAGACGAACCACACGAAAAAGAGGGGGGGGTGGCTGCGCGCAGCGCAGCCCTACCGTGGAAGGATGGGGGATAAATTGGTAGGGGCGCACTGCGTGCGTCCGGCTGCGCGCAACGCAGCCCTAGCGGGGTAATTTTACCTTGCGAACCATTTGCCTGTGCCGTCGGAGATGAAGTGCGCTGATTGGTTGGGCATGAGAAGAACGGCGCGATTGGGGACCAATTTCTCGCCCCGGGCGGCGCCGATCAGCAGGTTTCCATTCGCCTTGGCGTTGACGATCGTCAGCTCTTTGCCGGGAAAACCCCGGCCATTAGGCAGCATCAGGTTGCTGGTGGTCAGCGAATTTACAAAGATCGCGCCGTCCAGCGGTTGAAGGGCCGCTATCCCGGGACTTCCCGGGCCGACCTGCCTCACGTGAAGCGGCACTCCGGCCAAATCGGAGTTGTTGGCCATCGAAACTCCCGAAGCATTCACGTTCCATTGGAACAGCCGGTCCACGGTGTTTGCCTCAATGCGCACATTCAACAGGCTGGTCTGCACGGTTGAAGTGGCTTCAATACCAACCATGAGGTGCGTGTCGATGCGGCCCGCAGGCAATGCGCGCACCATATTGCCCGAAATAGTGATGTTGCGGCAGTGGACCTTCCCGGTCCGATCTTCGTTGCGGACGACAATTCCGTACCCGGCGCGATTGGGAATGCCGCCGGCCAGCTCGATCACGTTGTTCCGGATTGCCACTCCATCGAGGTTCCAGTTCCCAGTTTTAATCAGCACGACGCCGCAAAGGACGTTTCGGAACGCATTGTTCATGATCGTCAGGTTCGTTTCAGAGAGGGTGTCCGTTTCGAATCCCGAAACTCCGCCATCGCAGATGTTCCCGTCGATTAGCGCGTTCCGGGATCCATTGGCCTGGTAACCCTGAAAGATGCCCTGGGCCATATTCGTCATGACCGGCAGGAACACGCGGTTATGGCTGACAACGCCCTGTCCGAGCACGGCAATGGCTGTGCAGTAGGTTCCGCGGATCGAGGAGACCTCGCACTCCGAAATCATATTGCCGACTTTGACCGGATCGCCGACAAAGATCGGGAAACATTCCTGTTCTTTGGCCAGGTTGCCCGAGGTGTGGATCGCTTTGACCCGCCGGACAGCGCAATAACTTCCGCGCAACCCCACGGCGTTATTCTTCTGCAAATCCGATTCACTGCCGTTCGCGTCGATCGTCAGGTCCGAAACTTCGACTCCATCCGCAGCCGACCACAGTTCCCCCTCGTTGTCGGCGGTATCGGGGTGAAAGCGCCGGTCTCGCCGGACGGTCGTGACGTCGATCCCGGCGCCGATCACTTTTTGATATGCCTTGAGCGCCGCATCGCCCCGGGTGAATTCATAGCCTTTGGTGAAATGGATTCCCGGCAGCAAGTGGATGGTGGTATGAGACGGCAGAGAATTGAGGATGGCATCGAAGTCGCCGTAGTATGGCCGGATGATATCACCCGAGCCGGCGATAAAACCCGAGCCCAACGCGTTGGTCCTGGCTGAAATCCAGACCTCGCGCGTGTCGCCTGTGAGTTCACCCGCGTGAAGTGGGGAATCGCAGAAGAGCACCACGAGCAGCGTCAGGACTGGAATGAATATTGCCACGGCGTTGGTTTAGCACAAAGGCGGTCGAGGGACGAGACGTCTTCGCTCAGCTTCGCCGCCCCAAGGAGTCGAGAGTCGAGGAAAGGCGCCCAGTCGGACCGGAGAGGGAGTAGTTGCCGCCGCGTGTGTCGAAATCATATGCCCTGAAATCATCTTGGGTATTGCCGTTCTTCTCCCTCTCCCATCCGCCTTCGCCAAGGCTACGGCGGACAGGTCGGATGGGAGAGGGCTGGGGTGAGGGTTCGATCGCAAAGGCGGATGGGGCCGTTCCATGCAACTTAAATGGGTTGCACTGGCAATAAGCGCAGCAACGCTGTTTTATGCTCGGGATTTTGCTCCTCGTGCGGATCAAGCGACCATTTCACCCGGCTGCCGCTCAATTCGAAAGCCGTTTCAATTCGTTGCGCGCTCATACCCGTACCGGCGAGGTCGTCCCCGTGGAACACAGTGTATTGCAATGCTCCGGATCGCTCCACGCGGCCACGAGGGAAGCCCTTCCACCACGGTTTAAGTTGCTCACTAGTTGCGTTAGCGATTCCCTTCCAGGCCTCAGCCAGATCGTCGGCCACATAGCGCCGCCAAACGTCCCCGTGCCATAAATCGCCAAAATCCTCCCAAGGGAAGGCATAGAGACGCCACCGGGTTGGAAAACGTACGACATAATAAACGCCCTCCTTTCCGGTTGATTCCAAGAGCTTATGAACCATCCGGGTGGCGGTCAAACGATCTTCGTCGTAACCATCCATGCTGCTTTTCAGGATGTCGCAAATTCAGCGATTCGGAAAGGCTGATTTTAGTCACGACGAAAAAGGAAAGGCAAAAGCGACCACGATTTGGGTGACCACGAACCACACGAACCACACGAAAATTAGTTTTTCCGTTGCAAAGCCCTCACAGAAAATCAGGCTTTCCGTTCTTCTTCCCTCCCCGCTTTTATTTCGTGTGTTTAGTGTGTTTCGTGGTTTCCTGGCTCCTCATTTAGTCCTTCGGCATCGGTTGTTGGATGTTGGTTGTTGGATGTTTTCATGGGGACGGGCCGTCCCCACTCCTTCCCGGGGCTCGACACTCCGGGCCTGATGGTTTAAACGGAGAATGAACCGACTCCAGTTATGTTATGAAAATAGGTTTATTTGGCGGGTCGTTTGACCCGGTGCACCTGGGCCATTTATTGATGGCCCAGGCGGCACATGAGTCGCTGGAGCTGGATCGGTTGATTTTTATTCCGGCGGCCCAATCGCCGTTCAAACCGGAACAGGCCCTTGCGCCGGCGGGCATGCGCGCCCGGCTGCTGCGCCTGGCGCTGGCAGGAAAAAGCTGGTGCGAAATCGACACCCAGGAAATTGAGCGCGGCGGGGTTTCCTACTCCATCGACACGCTGCGCGAGTATTCGCGGCGTTTCCCGGACGCGACGCTCTTTTATCTCATCGGCGCCGATCACGTCGGCAAGTTGCCGCAATGGCGCGATGCCGCGGAGGTGGCGAAGCTGGCGGAGTTCGTGGTGATTCCGCGTCCGGGCGAAGCGATCGGGGAGGTTCCGCGCCCGTTTCGCGCGCGGGTGCTGAAGGGCTTTCCCCTCGGATTGTCCTCGTCGGAAATCCGCGCCCGGTTGCGGGCCGGATTGACCATCGACCAGATGGTTCCCGGGGTGGTTGCCGAGGCAATCGCCAACAATCGGCTTTATCTTTGAGCGCAGTTGGTCCATCCTCTTTGCAGATGGATTCAAGAAAACTGGCTTTGCTTTGTCGCGAGTTGGCGGATAACAAGAAGGCGGAAGATATCGTAATCCTTGAGGTTCGTGAACTGTCGTCGGTGACGGATTATTTCGTGCTGGCGTCGGGGACCAGCGAGCCGCATTTGCGGGCCATTGTTGACGAGATCAAGGACCAGTTGCGGGACCGGCATGATATTCGGCCGCTGGCGGTGGATGGGACGCTTCACACGGCATGGATTGTTTTGGACTATTTTGATGTGATCGTGCACGTGATGCGGCAGGACGTGCGGGAGCGCTACGATTTGGAAACTCTTTGGGGTGATGCGCCGCGGCTGAGAGCCCGGAAGCCCCGTGGCAAGCGCAAGGCCGTGCAGGCCGCCAGCTAGCAGCCACTTTCAAGAGGAAAAGGATTTTTGCCGCAAAGAGGCACAAAATGCGCAAAAGAAGACGGGATTAAACAGGAG
>DASRKU010000275.1:0-3889 GCA_035648815.1 Verrucomicrobiia bacterium
TTCCCAACCGGCGCCGTCTGGCACCAGATATCCGCATTGTGATGCGCCACCCAGCCGCGCGCACCTGCGGCAGTACTTCCCGCGCCCCAGGATTGTTCCACTCCCGCGGGTCGACTGAAACAAAAAGCGCGGTGCCGCTGCGCGCAGCCTTGCGCCGAAAGAACCCATCGCGCCATCATAACTTCGTTCTGATATTGACCTTGAAAGCGCCCGGGACCGGTTCGCGGGAGACAACAAAGAGATAACCGCCGCCACAACCGGAGAACATCGCGCCGGCATACTGCCCCTGATAGGCGCGCAGCAAAGCATTCAGGTCCATCTTGATTGCCGGATGCCGAATGGTCTGCGGCAGGACCTTCCCCCAGCAAATCATGCAATCGTTCATCGACGCCCCCAAGGCCTCCAGGTCCATTCGCCGGAGCGCATCAAAACAATCCTTGCCGGTCTGGCCGAGACGGGCGATCCACTTCGGATCCAGGCGCTTTTTTCCAAGCGGCGTGTAGTGATCCGGCCGGGGCTGAACTGGCAGCACGTGCAGCACGTGCTCCAGCCATCGCGCATGCGGCGACGTGTTGAGGGATTCAATGTGCGCGGGAAACAACCCGCCGTGAACCCGGATATCATAGTCCAAACGGTTTATCCCGGGATAAATCAAACCCACCATGTCTTGCGAGCCGCTGGGCTCGGCCTTGCCTCTGTTCTCGGCAACGTACAGCTCGCGCACCAATTCCGGAAGCGCACGACGCGGCAATCGGCCCCGCCAAATTTTCATGGCCACCGCCCGGGTCCCGCTGGCGCAGCCGGCCCGGTCCATCACTCGAAAATTCGGCTCGAGCGACACAACCACCATCGATCCGGGAGGTTTCGGATTGAGGCGTGAAACAAACGGCTGATCAATCCACCCGCCCGCCAGGGCGATCCGGTTGGGGATGGATCCAATAACTCCGGTGAGCCGGCTCGGACAGATTCCATTCATGGGTTGCATGTCATCCATCCCGCAAAGGGCCGCCGATCATTCAGCGGCCGGTATCGGTTTCAAATTGTCGCCGGCGATCGACAGCGCGGTCGTGTAAACCGTGCCTTCGCGCTGAGGAAGCGTTACGACCAGTCCTTCCGTCGTTTGCTCGAACGGGAGCTTCCCTTTGTGGCCCAGAAGCTCGACGCGGCGGATGTGGTTGACCTTGGGTTCCGCCGATTTTGCAAGGGATTTGATGATCAGCCGGTTGTCCTCAGGCCAGCCCAGGGCAATGGCGTACAGGGTCTTGCCCCGCGTGGTGAACCGGATGTCTTTTGCGGTGTAGGCAAACTCCTCACGGAAATGCCCCCCCTTGGCCCGCACCGGGCCTTCGCCATAAACCAGCCACGGTCGCGAGCCGTAAATCGCCTTCCCATTCACCGATGTCCAGGCCGCCAGCTCGCGCAACATTTGTTCAACTTCCGGATCCAGCGACCCGTCGGGCCGTTGCACGACATTCAAGAGCAGGTTCCCGTTCTTGCTGACGATGTCCACCAGCATGTGAATTGTCCAACTCACGGGCCGAAAGTGCCACTGGCTGTTGTAGAACCAATCCCCGATCGACGTGTCGGTCTGCCAGGGATAGGGATTGATTCCCGGCATGACGCCGCGCTCCAGGTCTTCGACCCAGCGGCCTTCGGATTTTTGTTTGCAGGTGTACACGACCTGCGCCTTGCCGCGGCGCGCCGCGCCCCCATTGTAAAGATGCGCAATCAGCCCAAGCCCAACCTCGTTGCCGAACGGGACCCCGCCATCGGTGTAGAGCAGGTCCGGATGATAGTCATCCACCAGCTCTTTAATCTCACTGAACCACGTTTGCTGCCATCGCGGGTTCTTGCTGTACCATCCGGTATCACCGGGTTCTGCCGGAAAATGGTAAAGATCCCAGTTGTTGGAATTGGCGCCGTCATAGGGCACCCCGGCCATCGGACCGCTCAGGTCGGACCTGTGACTCGATTGAAACCAGGTGAAGCTCGCGCCCAGGTGCTCGGAGACACCAAAGCGGAGGCCGTTCTTAATGGCTGCCTTCTGCCATTCACCGACCACATCCCGGTGCGGCCCCATGTTCACAGAATTCCAACGGTGCAATTTCGAATTCCAAAGGAAAAAATTGTCATGGTGCGACCCCATGCTCACGAAATACTTCGCTCCGGCTTTTTTGTAGAGCGACATCAGACGGTTCGGATCCCACTTTTCAGCTTTCCACAAAGGAATTATATCCTTGTAACCATTGGTGGAGGGGTGCCCGTAACGCGCCAGGTGATCCTTATAATCCGCGGATCCCGGCTCATACAGCTTCCGCGCATACCAATCGCCGTGCATCGGGACCGCCTGCGGTCCCCAGTGCGCCCAAATGCCGAACTTCGCGTCCCGAAACCATTCCGGACAGGAATAGTTGGTCAAGGATTCCATGCTGGGCTGGAACACACCGTCCTTCGCCGCCGCGGCCGACGGCCGCAACCCGGGCGTCAGGACGAAAAGGACAACGGCGGCGGACACCAGAAAAGAGCTTTTGATTTTCATAAGATCACTCGACAACCCGGGCGCAAGGACCGGACCCGGACCTCGCCCTTGTTGTTTGTCACTTCGATTTTTCCCAGCCCTGTCATAATTGATTTTTTCGGTTGCCACCGCAAACAGTATATAGCTTCTGATTTCCTCTTCCCTGCCATTTCCTATTATGCTAGACACAACAAGAGGCCTTCGTTTCCACCAGCAAGCGCCGGGAGCGCACATGGAGATTGTCCTCCACGCGCGCAAACTTGGATTTTATGAACGGCCTGGGCGCGTGCAGACAGCGGCGGCTCTCCGCAATCCAGACCGCAACATAGACGCCATGAAAATCGATAACCGAAGCCTGTGGATCTTTGCGGACGGGATGGCCACTTGCCTGGGAGCTGGGATGCCGCCCCGGCGAGCGCTGGAATTGAGCGGAGCCGGGACGCGCTCGAAGGCTTTTGGCAGGTTGATTCACGTCGCCCGGCAACGGTGCGATCAGGGAATGTCCGTAGCCGAAGCGCTGGAGCCCGGCAGCAAGGTGCTGCCGCATTATTTTCTGCCGGTGATTCGGGCGGGCGAAGCCGCGGGCCGGCTCGTCGAGGCCTTTCAATTGCTTCACCAGCATTGCCACCGCATGGCTCCCTCCGTGCGGCTGGTGCGCAACACCTGGCTTTATCCCCTGGTTTGCGTTGTCTTCGGCTGGGCCATCCGCATAGCAATTTATTTGTACTTCGGCAGGGTTGCCGCCGCGCAGTATTTCTTTTCGCTTTTTTTTGGCGGCGGCTCGCTGCTGGTCCTGGCAGCATGGCTCCTGCTCAAGGTGCGCCAGGTGAGGGCCGGCGTTGACTTTCTCCTGCTGCAAATCCCCGTTGTCCGCGAGACCGAGCTTGGCCTGGGAACCGTTTTGTTTCTTTCCACGTTCCGCCTCGCCTACCAGGCCGGCGGCCTCGGAGTGCTCGTCATGTTTGATCTGGCGTCCCAAACCGTTCGCAATTCCGTCATTCGCCAGGATCTGCTCAAGGCCCGCCACGTCCTCGAACTGCATGGCACCTTCGGAGAAGCCTTTGCGCAGTTGACCCTGCTGGAAGACCGGTTCAAGGGAATGATCGCCACGGGCTCCATCAGCGGGAAGCTCGAACAAACCCTCGCCCAGATTGTCACCACCGTGAGCCAGCAGCTCGAAATCACACTCCAGACCTTCAACAATACTTTCCAGCGCATCGTTTCGTTCTCCACCGCCATGTCGATCGTCGAGACGGTCGTGATCTGCACCCAGCTCTGACTTGTTATCAAATCATCCGGGCAGGTTCTTAATTCGTCGAGGTCGACTCGCACGGCAATCCGAAAGTCAATCCCATCTGATGGATCCTGTAG
>DASRKU010000276.1:0-2479 GCA_035648815.1 Verrucomicrobiia bacterium
TTGCCGATCGTCCAGCGAGTCATGCAGGAAGCCGGCGGCTTCGTTGAGCTGGAAAGCAGCGTCGGCTACGGCACGACATTCCATCTGTATTTTCCGCTTGCCAACGAACAGCCCGCGATCTCCGAGCAAAATCTTCGACAACCCCTGGCGCACGGCACGGGACGGGTGCTGGTCGTGGACGACTTGGACCTCCTGCGCGATTTCACCAAAAACTTCCTGGAAGCCGCCGGCTTGACAGTCCTGGTCGCCGCGCGCGGGGACGAAGCCCTCACCGCGCTCGAGCAGGCGCAGGAGCCTGTGGATATTCTGTTCACCGACTACAGCATGCCCGGCATGAACGGCATCGAGCTTATCGAACAGGTTTCCGTGCGCTGGCCAAAAATCAGGTCCGTGCTCGCCTCCGGTTACCTGGATGAAACCGTCCAAAAAAGACTCGAAGATTTCAACGTGAGCGTTCTTTCAAAACCGTACGACATGCAAGATGCCGCCGCATTGATCATCCGGCTTCTTACTGGTCCTGCCTCAGCCACGCCTGAAACGGCATCGCTCTCGACCTAAGCCGGGACAACATTCCGGTCCGGGCAAGTTCCGAAACCGCGTCCGCAATTTCCCGGTCCTTGTTTCCGTAACCGCTGGTTTTGCCTTTGGCCCGGCCATCGGGCAAATTGGGGCATGCTTTTTCGTCGAAAGAATGTCGTTCGGAATGTCAGTACGGGGCTGCCGGAGCTTCCATCAGTTCCCATGTCGGCGCCCGCCGTCATTGGGAACCCGAACGGAGCGCAGAGGAAAATCCTGGTCGTGGATGATGATCCGGTTGTGGTGCAGTTATTGTCCGTCAACTTGAAATCCGAAGGTTACACGGTCGTCAGTGCGAGTGACGGTTCGGAAGCGCTCGAGGTGACCCGGAGCGAAAGGCCGGACCTGATGCTTGTGGATGTGAATCTGCCTCCTGATGTCAGCGGCGTTCCGTGGAATGGGTTTTCGCTTACGGAATGGGTGCGGCGGCTGGAGGAAGCCAGGCACACCCCGGTGATTCTGATCAGCGCCACCAACAAACCGGAGTACCCGCAGCGAGCCTGGAATGCAGGGGCGGAGGCCTTTCTGCCCAAGCCCATCGAAAAGAATCTCCTGCTCTCCTCGATTACCGAAGCGCTGATGCGCAGCAGGGGGCCGCGCCCCGGCGGCAATGTACCGGCGAAGCCGCACCCTGGTTTCAAAGCTCAAAGTCCAAGGCGCACATTTGGCCGCCCGGCGGTTGTTCGCCCCGAAGAGCGGAGTCCGAATTCGACCTGGGAATTCGGGCTGTAGATCCATCCGGAGCGATGCGGGGACCGAGGGCGTCCTGCCGTGCCACTTCTGGCGTGACCCAACCATGGGGCTGTGGCATCGTCGGCACGTGACAACAGCCGAAGCCATCCAGACCCTGGAGAAATTCCGCCGTGGCACGCTGTCTGGAGAAAAGGTGCTGCGTGCTTTCCAGGCTGCGCCTGTGTCCGACCTCGGATTTGCACAGGTCGACACCCACCGGGCGCTGCGCAAGGGTTTTCCAGAAGTGATTTTCGGCAGCGGCAAATCCCCCGAGCAGGTTCTTAAGATTGCCGGCAAACTGCTCGAAGCCGATCAGCGGGTCCTGGTCACACGCATCACATCGGAGCATGCCTCCAAATTGAAGAGGAAGTTCAAGCGCGCAGTTTACCATGAACTGGCTGGCTGTGTGACCATCGAGAACAAGTCTCTGGCCAAACGCCCGGGAACCATTGCCATTGTTTGTGCGGGAACCAGCGACCTGTCTGTTGCCGCTGAAGCCGCAGTCACCGCTGAAATCATGGGCAATCGAGTGACACAGGTGAACGACGTCGGGGTCGCAGGTGTGCATCGGTTGTTCAGCCGGCTCGAGACGATTCAGGCCGCGAATGTTGTGATTGTGGTGGCCGGCATGGAAGGCGCCTTGCCGAGCGTCGTGGCCGGTCTTGTGTCCAGCCCTGTCATCGCCGTGCCCACCAGCATCGGTTATGGCGCCAGCTTTGGCGGACTGGCCGCATTGTTGGGCATGTTGAACAGTTGCGCGAGCGGACTTACGGTGGTCAATATCGACAATGGTTTTGGCGCGGGCTTCGCCGCAAGCCAGATCAATGCCCTGGCAGCCCCCGCAAACCATCACTCAGAACGATCACGTGAATGAAGACGTTGTACCTGGACATTTTCAGCGGGATCAGCGGCGACATGTTTGTCGGCGCCCTGATCGACCTCGGAGCAGATGCACGCAAGCTGGAACGCGAACTTCGAAAACTCAAGGTAAACGGTTACCACATCCACGTCGCCCGCAGCCATAAATCCTCAATTCAAGGCATCAAGTTCGACGTGCACCTGGACGGGGATGAACCTGGCGGCCACGGCCATAAGCATCATCCCCGCGACCATCACGAAATCAAAAATGGCCACCATGCGCCTGGCCGGACGTTTGAAGATATCAGAAAGC
>DASRKU010000277.1:0-4564 GCA_035648815.1 Verrucomicrobiia bacterium
CCCATTGCAAGTCGATGCCTTGACTCCTCCCGCGACGCGCCGCACTGCAGGAGTGGGGAAGGCTCGTCCCCAGTTTTACAGGTGAAAGGGTCTTTATGGGGACGAGCCGTCCCCACTCCTGCAGAGGCTTTCGAGCCTTGGGCGCGACCCAGACCCGGACTTTCCTGCCCAACGCAGCGATCCGGCGGCGGGGCGCATCGGGGGCCACCACGATCGTCGTTAGTGCACGATATGCGTCGCACACAACTTTCGAGGTGAGCGGAGTGCGCGCGGCGGAATCCAGCACGATCCGGCGCAACCGGGGGCTTGCCGCATTCGACTTTGCAGTTCGTACAGTCAAGGATGGATCATCGGCGAGGATCGTGTTAATCCCGACCAGGACGGCATCGGAAGCGGCGCGCATTTTCATCCCAAAGCTGCGCGCCTGCGTCCCCGTGATCCACCGGGATTGGCCGTCTTCGGTGGCGATCTTTCCGTCCAGTGTCATGGCGGCCTTGACAGTGACGAACGGTGTTTGATGGGTGATCCAGTGATTGAACGCTTCGTTGAGCTGGGCGCACTGAAGGCTGAGCGCAGTTTCGCTCTGAACGAGGGCAGGGGAGCTTTTGACGCCGGACGCGGCAGGGTGAATCCCCGGACGCCAGACTTTGATTTCGGCCCGCGCGAGAATTTTGAAAGCGCGCCCGCGGTGTTTGGGATTTGGATCAGTGGTGCCGGCGACGACCCGGGCGATGCCGGCCTGGATAATGGCTTCGGTGCAGGGCGGTGTCCGGCCGGCGCTGCTGCACGGTTCGAGAGTGACGTAAAGAGTTGAGCCGTTCAAATCGTTGCCTCGGCGGTACGCATCGCGGATGGCTTCGATCTCGGCGTGAGGCTTTCCGGCGGCCGTATGCCATCCGCACCCGATCATTTTCCCGTTTTTGACGAGCACCGCGCCGACCATGGGATTCGGGGAAGTTTTGCCACAACCCTGCCGGGCCAGCCTGAGGGCCTGACGGAGGAAGAACAGGTCTGACTGAATGCTCATGGATTGGGGACTCAGGCTTTTTCGAACAAAGCCTCGGCAAATTCCTCCGCATCGAACGGCTGAAGGTCGTCGGGCTGCTCTCCAAGACCCAGGAATTTGACTGGCAACCCAAGTTCCTTGTGGATGGCGACGACCATTCCGCCTTTGCTGGTGCCGTCAAGCTTCGTGACGATGATGCCGGTCACGGGCACGGCCTTATGGAATTCGCGGGCCTGGTTCAAGGCATTCATTCCGGTGGTGGCATCGAGCACCAGCAAGACCTCATGCGGCGCGCCCGGCAATTGCCTGCCGATGACCCGATGCAGCTTTTGCAGTTCCTGCATCAGGTTGTGCTTCGTATGCAGGCGGCCGGCCGTGTCGACAAACAAGTAATCGGCATGCCGGGATTCCGCGGCGGCGGCGGCGTCATGGGCCACGGATGCCGGGTCAGCGCCATAGGCGCCGGCGACGACATCGATTTTGAGCCGCTGACCCCAGAGCTTGAGTTGTTCGATGGCGGCGGCACGAAAGGTGTCGCATGCGGCGAGCATCGCGGTTTGGCCCTGGGATTGGACCAGGTGCGCGAGTTTGGCTGCGGTGGTTGTTTTGCCGGTTCCATTGACGCCGACGAGGGACACGATCGTAGGGCCTTTCGCGGCTTTGGCCAGCACGGCAGGTTGGACGGAAAAGCTTTTTGAGACCTCGTCGCGGGCGATTTTGAACAGATCGGGCCCGGCGCCGCCCTGGGTTTCGTACGATTTCCGGACCGCAGCGATGATTTGGGAGCTAACCGCCAGCCCGATGTCGGCGGCAATCAATGCCGCCTCAAGTTCGTCGAGGGCTTCCGCATCGAGCCTGGGCGAGCGGGTGACGATGCGTTTGATTTCGTGAGCCAGCCTGTTGTGAGTCTTTTGAAGTCCGGCTTTGAACTTCTGCAACAATCCTGGTTTAGAAAACATGAATGGCTGGGATGAATGGGCTCAGGCCTGGGCCGCGGTATCCGCGGGTTTCGACGCTCGCTCTCCGGCCCTTGCCATCAGCCGGGTCACGCAATCGTACGGCAGCTTGACCGTGCCGATGAGCGGCTTGCCCTTGCTGAGTCCATGGCAATCCGACCCGCCGGTGACCAGCAGGTGAAATCTTTGCGCTATGCGGAGATAATGTTCGGTTGTGGCAGGCTGATGTTTCGTATGGTAACACTCGATCCCATCCAGGCCCGCATCGACCAGGCCGGGAATGGCATCATCGGTTCGATTCAACCCGGGGTGGGCCATGACGGCCAGACCGCCCGCCTGGTGGATCAATTCCATGGCCACCGGTGCGGAGACTTTCATCTTGGGCACCCATGCGGGCCGGTTCTTTTTCAGGAATCGTTCGAATGCTTCATCCAGACTCGCGCAGAATCCGGCATTGACCAGCGCGCGGGCCACGTGCGGCCGTCCTGGGGAACGGCAGTTGGCCAGCGCGAAAACCGTTTCCGCCTGCAGCATGATGTTCAGCTCGTTGAGCCGGGCAACCATTTCATGGATGCGATTCTGGCGCACTTTCTGGTATTTGGCTGTTTCCGACAACAGCTTTGGATTGTTGACGTCCAGGAAGTAGCCGAGGATGTGCAATTCCCTCCCATCCTGTTCGGCGGTGAGTTCGGCTCCGGGAATGAACTGGATGCCAACATCTTTGCAGGCGGCGGCGGCCCGGGCACAGCCTTCCACGGTGTCATGGTCGGTGAGAGCGATGGCCGACAGGGAATGCCGGACGGCCTGGGCGACCAGTTCCTCCGGCGAATACGTGCCGTCAGAAAAGCTCGTGTGCAAATGTAGGTCGGCAAACATCATTCAACAATCCGGGGCGGCCGCATCAATTCGCTTTTGACCTTGTCCAGGACTCCGTTGACAAACCTGCCGCTGTCCTGAGTCGAAAACTTCTTGGCGATATCGACGGCTTCATTGATGCTGACAATGGGCGGAATATCCTCGCGATAGAGCATTTCGTAAATGGCCAACCGCAAAATATTCCGGTCCACCGCCGCGATCCGATGGAGTTCCCAGTTCTTTGTGTATTTCCTGATCTGGTCATCGATGGCGTCGCGATGCTCGATGGTGCCGCGAATCAGGGGTTCTGCGAAGAGGCGCAGCTCGGCTTCGTCGGCGGTGGGCGGCGGCAATTCCACAGGTTGTCCCCACGTGGCGGCGCCTTTCTCGTTGGCAATGGCGGCCGTGCGCTGGGAATCCCAGAACTGCGTCAGGGAAGCCTCCAGGTTTTCCGGCGGATTGAGATCGTGCTGGAATAAAAACTGCACCGCGCGCTCCCGCGCTTCACGTCGCTTTGCCATATCCCAACAATGCCGCAGAAAAGCCCTCCAAGAAATCAAAAAATCCACGGCTCGTTCGTGGCACAATGTCGAAAGATCCCGCGTCCCTGGCACAGACGGGCCAAGAGGAACCCTCACCCTAACCCTCTCCCGTCCGACGGGAGAGGGAACATGAGCCAACGCCTTGAATTAGATTACGCCATGGTTTGCAGGCAACGTGTCAACCCGTTCTCCCTCTCCCATCCGATGGGAGAGGGCGGGGGTGAGGGCTGCTTTTGGCCATCGTTGTGACTTTGTGCCCGTTTGTAATCTTCAACATCAGGAAAACAGTGACCCAGGCGGTGAATTGGCCTTTGACAGTTTTCCTTAAGATTGGCAAGGTTTCGCTCCAATTTCGGGCAATTGGATGCAGGCAAACCAAATGGCTGGCTCAGTCCAGCCCTCACATGAAAGGCGGAAGTTGGTTATGGCAGAATTGGCAGGAAACCTGTTAGTGGCTCAGTCCGGCGGACCTACGGCCGTGATTAACGCAAGTTTGGCCGGCGTCATCCAGGAAGCCGGGCGACACGAGTTTATCGAAGAGATTTACGGCGGCTCCAACGGCATTTTAGGAATTCTCAACGAAGATCTCATCGACATCAACGACCAGAAAGCAAAAGCCATCGAGGGCCTGAAATATACCCCCGCGGCCGCGTTGGGCACCTGCCGCTACAAAATTGATTTCAAGAAGAAACCCGAAAATGCAGCCCGGGACATGGATCGGCTCTTTGAAGTTTTCCAAGCGCACAATATCCGGTACTTCTTTTATATCGGCGGCAATGATTCCCAGGATACCTCGCACAAAATCCACCTCGAAGCCGTCCGGCGAAACTGGGAAATGCGGGTCATCGGGGTTCCCAAGACCATCGACAACGACCTGCCGCACACCGACAGCTGCCCGGGGTACGGTTCGGTGATCAAATACAACGCCGCCACGGTCATGGAAATCGGCCTGGATGTGATCAGCATGGCGACCGACGACGGTTCCTGCTGCATTGTCGAGGTCATGGGGCGCTCGGCGGGCTGGATCGCGGCCGGCACCGTCCTGGCCAAGCGCGGCCCAACGGATCCGCCGCATATTATTCTATTACCGGAATTGCCCTTCCTGGAGGACAAATTCCTGGAGCGCGTTAAGGAGAATGTTGAGGCGCGAGGTTGCTGCGTGGTCGTGGTGGGCGAGGGCTTGAAGAATCCAGCCGGCCAGGAAC
>DASRKU010000278.1:0-7446 GCA_035648815.1 Verrucomicrobiia bacterium
ATATTGTAGTCCACACTTGCCCCGGCTCCCGTGGCTTTCATGTCGGCAAGCCCATCGATGTCGGTTGTGGGTGCGATATCCATTGCGTTCAATGCGACATAACGCTCTGCCTGAAGCCCGCCGGGGATTCGATAAAAAATATTTGTGTCGTGCACTGGCATTTGCACGTAGGCCTGGCCCGCCGCGGTCAACACGCCGGAACCGTTCAGCAGACTGTTATACGGGTCTCCGCTGATCCGCGACATAAACCACGCGTAGCCTTCAATCCAGGGCGTGCGTTCGCAATAGTCCACCGCCGGGATCAGGGATGCGAGCACTGCGCTATCGCTGGTTGCGCCCCACGGACAGAACTCGGTCAGCCACACTTTTTGCGTCGGATAATCCGTATGCATCGTGCTCAATATCCAGGTGATCTCACCGTAGCCGCCGTAGCTGTGCGTTGCCATGCCCGCTGGAGGGGTCGAACCACAGTAGTAAAGGAACGCGTTGATGAACGGCTCCTGAAAGGTGTAAGTGACGTTTGATCCTTGAATCGGATCATACGCCGTGATGCTCTGGTTCGTAGCGCTGCCAATCGCCATATGAGGGCCCACCACTGGAATACTGTAGGGATCGCAAATCGCCTTGACCTGTTTGAAAGTGACGGCTGAGTCGGACGGCGTCATGTTCGCCTCGGTGGTAAGGTTCGGCTCATTCAATGCCAAAACCCTCCAGGGTCGATTCCCGGCGGCAAGATACGAACTGAGCGCACTCTGAAAACTTGCAGAACCATTCCAAGCCATGGGCAGGAAATCCATCGTCACATCGGTCGGTTTGGCCAGCGGAGTTGCGCCCCAATTGTAATACCACGACGCGCCCGGCGCCAAAGCCCTGAAGTCCAGATCCGACAGGGTGTTCACGCCCAACCCGCGTTTGCGGCTCTGCACCGGGGCATCACAGTTGACTATCTGAATTTGGGCGAATCCTTCGTTCACGAAAATCAACGTCATCAACAGGAACGCAAGGTTCGAAGTCAGGCGGGCACGCGATGCAATTGAGCGAATGAAAGAGGAGGCGCGCCGAATACCGGGAGAGAGTCTTTTAGACATAAACAGCTTCTGCGAAAGACGATCTACAAATACTACGTTTAGGCGAATCAGTAAATGATTATTTTACAAATCCCAGCGGAAAGGCTGAAGGCCGAAGGGGAAAATGAAAACGAAGGAGCCAACAGAAACGAACATCCAACATCCAACAACCAACGTCGAGCGGGGAAGAGTGTTGGTTGGGTCGTACTGCGTATCCAGACGCTTCGCGGCGGTCCAGCACCGTGGCAATAGGCAAACGCGCAGCGCATGGAGTGCGTCCGGTTTACCGGCGCTCTGGATTGGACCTTATCGAGGAGCCAGACTACGCGATGGGCTGCATATGGAAAGCGGCGCTGAAGCGCGCGCACTCCACACGCTTCGCGCCAGTCCAGGCCCACTGTCATGATTGTCGCTTCAACAAACCTGGTTGATTGGGTGACGCTGACAAACCTGACCGCCACAGACACAAACGTGCTATTCGGCGACCCGTCCGTCACGAATTTCACCCGCCGCTTCTACCGCGTCCGCCTGGCGCCGTAGACGAAACAAAACGGCTGGCCTTTGTACAATCAGTGGCCTGAGAGGTTATCTGAATCCGTAGTTGTTTCGCTTTGAAACGCCCTGAAGTTGTGTATTCTTCGCCGGGCGTCTATGTTTCACCATGAGTTGCAGGCTGTCGCAAGTCTTCTTCCTTTTCCACCACGCACCAAGGTAGGGCTGCGATGCGCGCAACCCCTTACTTGAATATGGATTCTCCTCTAATCGAGAAGGAGCTCGAAAATTCCCGAGCACTTGATGAGCTTCTGGCAAGCGCGCTTCTGCTCGATCTTGAAGTCTCGCCTCAGGGACAAATCCTTAAGATCGGGGCCAGTCTGGGAGATGCGACGCTGGCTCGCTCTGGCAGCTCAAAGATGGAGGTCATATTGCGCGAGTTGGCGCAATTCTCAGACAATGCAAAGTGCGTTCTGGGTCACAATCTAATTGCCCACGATCTTTGCGTCTTGCGGAAATATTCGCCCAGCCTCTCGTTGTTCCGATTGCCTGTCATTGACACGCTTGTGTTGTCGCCGATCTGCTTTCCCGAAAATCCCTATCATCACCTCGTCAAGGACTACAAATTGATCCGGGAGAGCCTGAATGACCCGGTTGCCGATGCCCGACAGGCCGCTGCATTGTTTGCCGATGAATTCCGGGCGCTCAAAGGTTTGCGACAAACCAAGCCGGAGCTTTTCGAGATTCTGCATTTTCTTTTATCAACCCCCGACGGCGAGTTTGACCAGCTATCCAGCGGGATGGCGCTATTGTTCGCTAAAATCGAACCAGCGTTGCCGTCGAAAGCGCGCGCCCTGGAATTGTGCCGGAAACTCATTCCACAATGGGGCTGCGCCAGCATGCCGGTTGACGAGAGCCTTATCCAAACGCAATCCGCCAGGCTGGCTCTGGCTTACGCGTTGGCATGGCTGCCTGTGGCCGGCTCCAAGTCGATTCTTCCTCCGTGGGTGCGTCTGCGCTACCCGGCCGCCGTCGAATTCATCCGAAGGTTGCGTGAAGTGCCTTGCAGCACTGCGGACTGCATCTATTGTCGGAGTGTCCACAATGCACGCGACCAGTTGCGCCAATTCTTCGAACTGGATTCCTTTCGCGCGGTTCCCCCGAATGCTGCTGGCGGCAGTTTGCAGGAGGATATTGTGGAATCAGGCATGCGAGGGGAATCTCTTCTTGGCATCCTGCCAACCGGCGCCGGCAAATCCCTTTGCTTCCAACTGCCGGGTTTGGTGCGCAATTTCCGCCGCGGCCTGCTCACGATCGTCACCTCCCCTCTTCAAGCCCTGATGAAGGATCAGTTGGACAGCCTGGCGCGGCGTACCGAGACCTCCTTTGCGGCGGCGTTGTACGGCCTGCTCACTCCCCCTGAGCGAAGCGATGTGCTTCGGAGAATTCAACTGGGTGATGTCGCGCTGCTTTACGTGTCTCCCGAGCAGCTCCGGAACCGGTCTTTTCGGGAAGCCATCGCGCAGCGGGAAATTGGCTGTTGGGTATTCGATGAGGCGCATTGCCTCTCGAAGTGGGGACACGATTTCAGGCCCGATTACCTGTACGCAGGCCGTTTCATCCGGGAGTTTTCAAAAGAGCAGGGGACCGGAATCCCTTCGATCGCGTGCTTCACCGCGACCGCCAGGCAGGATGTTCGCGATGAAATCCTTGCCTTTTTCAAGGCCGAGACGGGCCGGGAACTTAAAGTGTTTGAAGGAGGAGTGCAGCGGGACAACCTCATGTTCGATGTGCAAACCATCGCGCAGTCGAGCAAACTCGAGCGAATTCACGAGTTGCTGTCGGATCGTTTTCCTGACGCATCGCCGGGGAGCGCCATTGTTTTCAGGACAACGCGAAATAAAACCGAGCTTACCGCCGAGTTCCTGCGCAATCATGGCTGGAAGGCGGCTCATTTTCATGCCGGACTGACAGCCCCCGAGAAAAAACGCATCCAGGATGAATTCCTGGCGGGGGAATATCGGGTCATCTGCGCCACGAATGCTTTTGGGATGGGCATTGACAAGGAAGACATCCGACTCGTCATTCACGCGGATACGCCGGGTTCCCTGGAAAACTATCTTCAGGAAGCGGGCCGGGCCGGGCGCGATGGGCGAAAGGCTGAATGCGTGCTGCTCTACGCCGATGCGGATTGCGAGCAACAGTTTCGCCTTGAAGCATTCTCCGAGCTCAGCCGGCGTGATATCGCCCAGATTCTCCGCAGCCTGAGAAAAGCAACGCGCGGGGACAAGCCGGAGGTTGTCATTACTGCGGGTGAAATCCTGCGGGACGAGGACCTGCAGGTTGATATCGATCTGCAGGACCGTATGGCGGACACAAAAGTTAGAACCGCCATCGCCTGGCTGGAACGGGCCAATCTCCTTTCGCGCGATGAAAACGTCACGAGTGTTTTTCAGGCAAGACCCCTGGTTCGAAACCTGGCGGAAGCCAGGCTCAAACTGGAGCGCTTGAACTTATCCGAGCTGGAACAATCGCTCTGGCTGGCAATTCTCCGGGAAATCTTCAACGCGTCGCCGACGGATAGCCTCACGGTGGACCGGCTGGCGCTGCTGCCTGAGTTCAGTAATTACGCGAAAGGAAACCCCGCAACCGCTGCCAACCCGGAGTTTGTCAGCGGCAAGATCCTGAAGATTCTCGGCAGCATGACGAAGGTTGGTTTAATGAAGCGCGACATGCGGTTGACGGCTTTCGTGCGCCACAAAGTGGCGGACCACTCGCGCTTGAGGCTGGATCGGGTACTGGCGGTGGATCGGAAGCTTGTGGATCTAATGGCACAGGAGGACCCAGACCCGGAAGGGTGGATGCCTCTCTCCGTATCCTTGCTGAACCAACGGTTGATTCAAGAGGGGTGCAGCTCGTCTCCAGAAATCGTGCGGTCGTTGCTGAAGAGCCTTGGCGAGGACGGTCGGGGTTTTGGAGGCAATCGCGGAAGTATAGAACTGCGCTTTATTGCGCGAGGTTCCTGTCGGTTGAGAAGAGTGCGACCAAGCTGGGAGATCGTCGCCGAGCTGGCGGAAAGGCGCCGGCAGTTGGGGTCACTGGTGCTGGATACACTCCTGGCAAAAATCCCCGCAGAGGCTGCGGCGGGAGCTGACTTTTTGCTCGAGTTCAGCTTCGAAGAACTTCATCAGGCCGTCGAAGGTGATCTGCAACTTCGGGCTGAAGTGAAGGACATGGATGCGGGGATCGAGCGCGCCTTGATGTTCTTGCATGAGCAGCGTGTCATCACGTTGCAGCAGGGGTTGGCAGTATTCCGATCCGCGATGACCATTCGATTCCGGCCGGAGTCGCGGGGTGAAAAATACAAGACTTCCGATTATCAACCCCTGGAGCATCATTACAAAGAGCGCGTTCTGCAAGTGCACGTCATGAGCGAGTACGCGCGGTTGGGCCTGGAGCGCATCCAGGCTGCCCTGGATTTGATTCTGGCCTACTTCACGTTGACGAAAGACGAGTTTCTGCGGCGCTATTTCAGAACCAAACCCGAGTTGCTCGAACATGCCACTACCGCAAACTCCTTCCAACGAATCGTCACGGACCTGGCAAACCCTGCGCAGATCAAGGTAGTTACCGCCCCCATCAGCCACAACATGCTGATCCTCGCAGGACCCGGCTCCGGCAAAACAAGGACAGTCGTTCACCGTTGCGCTTATCTTCTGAGGGTCGAGAGGGTTCGACCTCAAAGCGTGCTGGTCTGCTGCTTCAACCGGCACGCGGCCATTGAGCTTCGACGGAGATTATCCGACCTGGTGGGGGATGACGCCCGCGGCGTGACCGTCTTGACCTACCACGCCCTGGCCATGCGGCTGCTGGGAATCTCCTTTTTCGAGCGATCAACCAGGAGCCGGGACATCGATTTCGGTGCTCTGATCCAGGACGCGACAAAACTTTTGCGTGGCGAGCAGGTGCCGCCCGGGCTCGAAGCGGATGAGGTCAGGGATCGGTTGCTGGCGGGATTTCAACACATCCTGGTTGATGAATATCAGGACATTGACGAATCGCAGTATGAAATGATCAGCGCTATCGCCGGACGAACCCTCGATGACCCCGATTTGAAACTATCAATCCTGACGGTCGGAGATGATGACCAGAACATCTACACTTTCCGTCACACGAACGTAAAATTCATCCGGCGATTTCAACAGGACTACCGGGCCGAAGTGCATTACCTGGTGGAGAATTACCGCTCGACTCGCCACATCATCGAAGTGGCCAACCACTTCATCGCCGCCAATAGCGATCGCATGAAGTCGGATCGTCCAATTCGAATAGATCGTCATCGCGAAATGCTTCCATCCGGTGGGGAATTTGGTCAGCGCGACAGTTTGTGCCGTGGGATGGTCCAGCTCGTCGAGGTTGCTGATGAAACTTGCCAGGCACAGGCCGTGTTATCGGAGATTCGCCGGTTGCGGCAACTGGGGGTGTCAAATTGGTCCAACATCGCAGTGCTTTCACGCGAGCACGCCGATTTGGCGCGGGTGCGAACGCTCGCGGAGAGCGAATCGGTTCCCATTCGATGGCACGACGAGCGAAACTGCATGCCGCCGCTTCACCAGATTCGCGACATCCACAGATTCCTGACGGTGTTGCATGGGATCAGGAACACATTCAAACGAGCCAGCGAGCTTTCGCGCATGGCAGAGGAGTTGTTTGGGGCCGCGGGCGGCAACAACTGGATTCGATTTCTCCGCCGTCTGCTGGAAGCGTGGCGGACCGAGTCCGGGGATGCGGAACTCGGCGTGCAGGACGCGCTGGAATTCCTGTACGAAGGGTGCATTGAAAGCCGCCGTGAATTCAGCTACGGCGAGGGCGTGACCTTGACCACGGTTCATTCCGCGAAGGGCACCGAATTTGACCACGTGTTGGTCATCGGGCCTTGGTGGTTGCCAGAACAAAAGGTGAAGCAGGAGGAGGAGCGCCGGACGTTCTATGTGGGTTTGACGCGAGCGCGCAAAAGCCTGGCTGTGCTCAACAGAGGCGACATTCGCCCCTCATTACCCGGAAGCCTTCCAGATCGCGGAGTCATCCGGAGTAAATTCAGCCCTGACCACATGGGCATCAAGATAAAGGCATTGAGTTACGAAGTACTATCGCTCGAGGACATTGATTTGGGCTATCCTGGTCGATTCAGTCAGTATGATCGGATCCACACGGCGCTCTCAGCCCTTCAGCCGGGAGACAGACTTTTTGCGGGGCTTTCCACGAGAGGCATAAAGCTTTCGGACGCCTCCGGCAATGCGGTTGCTCAGCTTTCGCGCAAGGCGGCGGAAAAATGGAAGAGCCGGTTGTCGGCGATCCGCGAAGTGCGGGTCCTGGCTATAGTATGTCGCAGCGCCGATCAGGACGCAGAAGCAACCAGGCGCACGGAGTACAAAGTGCCAGCATGGGAAATCCCCGTGGTCGAGATCGTGTCCGAAGAGAGTTGAGAGCGAACGCCGCCGTAGCCGCGTTTCGTAAGAGCGCGGCCAGTGGTCGTCCCATCAAATCTGAAATCTGAAATTCAAAGGCTATCCAGCGGACTCTTCACCCCCAGCCCGGGCTTCTGCATTACGTGTGTGTATAACTCTGCTCAGTCCGATAGGAATAGTGTCGCCGCCGTACCACCGTCAAGAATGCCGTCTTCCAGGGGAGCGCGCCTCGGCGGAGCCTCCGGCGCAGCCTGGGTCGGGCGCAGTCGCGGGTGCTCCCGCCCGGCACCCGGCCGCCAGTTTCGCTGCCCAAAAAAACCATCGGATCGCCTCCTTCCAGCCTTCCACTTGCCAGTCCTGAGCTTCCTTTTCACGCTGCGCCCAGGTTATGAAGTCCCGGGCCGATTGCACATTCACAC
>DASRKU010000279.1:0-6904 GCA_035648815.1 Verrucomicrobiia bacterium
GCGCAGCTTCTCAGGTCGTGGGGACGATAGTGAGTGAAGCGCCCCAGAGACACCTGGCTCAGCTTAACGAATGCATTGAGACGGAAAGCCAATTAACGCATTATCTTGCCGGAACCGGCAAAATGCATGGGTTCAGTCACAAAGAGTGTGACAGCGGTGGGGGGATGGGGTGGTCGACGGGACTCGAACCCGCAACATCCAGAACCACAATCTGGGGCTCTACCATTGAGCTACGGCCACCAGCCGGCTGACACGTTAGTTTCTCCCGCAGGCCTCGTCAAGAAGGCTAACCTGCGCAAAATGCATACATAGGGGAGGGATGAGTCTCGGGAAGGCCGCGCGCAGCGCGGGCCCTACCCACGATGCCGATCAGAAGGTGAGGGACGAGGGGAAGGCCGCGCGCAGCGCGGCCCTACCGGGAGGGTTAAGCTCTCTTCACACTTTACGGCCCTGATTTTTCTCATAAAGTGCTCGCATGCTGACGCTGGAAACCTGCAAGCCGTTCCGCATCCTCGATGCGAATGAGCTGGCCGCGCTTCGCCAGATCGGCCGCGAAAAACAATACTCCTCCGGCCAGCAAATCTTCAAAGAAGGCGATCCCGGGGACGGCGTCTATGTGCTGATGCAGGGCAAAGTGGAAATCTCGGCGCGCATGGCCCAGGATGTGGAGCGCGTTTTCGCCGAGGTCGGGCCGGGCGAAATATTTGGGGAAATGGCAGTGATCGAGTTCAAGCCGCGTTCAGCCGGGGCCAGGGCGGCCCAGGACAGTACTGTCTTTTTCATCCCGCGGCAGGAGTTGATGGCCATGATCCAGCGCTCGCCCGTGCTCGCGCTGGAACTATTGCGGGAATTCAGCGAACGGCTGCGCCAGTTCAACCATCGTTACATCCAGGAAATCCTGCAAGCCGAACGCCTGGCTGTGCTCGGACGATTTACCAGGTCCATTGTGCATGATCTCAAGAACCCGCTGAATATCATCGGCCTTTCGGCCGAAATGGCGGGCATGGAAAACGCCACGCCGCAGAACCGCCAAAAATTCGCAGCTACCATCCGCTCCCAAGTCGAACGCATCAGCGATTTGGTCGGTGAAATCCTTCTGTTCACGCAGGGCGCCCGGCCCAATTACGTGCTTGGCACTTCCGATTACACCGCCTTCGTCCAGCACATGGCGGCCGAGTTGCGGCAGGAACTGGAACTTCGCGGTGTGCGGCTCGAATCGGCCCTGCCACCGGGCCGTGTGAAGCTGGCATTTGATCCCAAGCGGCTCCGGCGCGTGTTCGAAAACCTGATCCATAATGCCATGGATTTTCTGCCCGAAGGTGGCAAAATTCTGGTGCGTTTTCGTGTCGCTGACAATGAATTGATTACCGATATCGAAGATACGGGCCCGGGCATCGCGCCCGAAATTGCAGGAAAGCTTTTTGAAGCCTTTGCCACTCATGGCAAGGCCAACGGCACCGGCCTCGGCCTTTCCATCTGCAAAAGAATCGTCGAAGATCATCGCGGCCGAATTTGGGCCGAAAACAGGACCGGTGGCCGCGGCGCGGTCTTCTCGTTTGCATTGCCACTTCCCCAATGAACCGCATCCGCTTATTGCCGGAGCAGGTGGCCAACCAGATCGCCGCCGGAGAGGTCATCGAGCGCCCGGCCAGCGTCGTCAAGGAACTGGTCGAAAATTCCCTCGATGCCCAGGCAAAACAAGTCAGCATCGAAATCCAGGCCGGAGGACGCAGCCTCATCCGCGTTTCCGACGACGGCGTGGGGATGAGTCGTGACGACGCGCTGCTGTGCCTGGAGCGCCATGCCACGAGCAAAATTCGGCGCGTGGAAGATCTGGATGCGATTGTGACGATGGGTTTCCGGGGAGAGGCCCTGCCGAGCATCGCCAGCGTCAGCCGGTTTACTTTGATCACGCGCGAGCACGAACCGGAATCGGTGGAGGGCAGCCGGATCGTGATCAGCGGCGGCAAGATTCTGGAGGTCAAAGTCGCGGGCGCGGCGCCGGGCACCATCATGGAAGTGCGACAGATCTTTTTCAACGTCCCGGCCAGGCGCAAGTTCCTTCGCAGCGACGAGACTGAATCGGCGCACATCCAACATTACCTGACCCTGGCGGCTCTTGCGTATCCGGAAGTGTCTTTCACGTTCCAAAAAGACGGGCGGATTATCTGGCAACTGCCCGCGATTCAGTTCGGCGCCGACCCCGATGGGCGGCTTGCCGCAGTCGGTGAGCGGCTGCGCGCCATTTATGGCGGCGATCAAAAGCTCCTGCCCGTTCATTTCCAGGTTGCCCTGCCATTTGACGACAGTGCGGACGCCGGCGCGAGCGCATCGCTGGAAGGCATGCCTGACAACAACGGGGATGCGCCACCGCCTTCGAAGCACAGCGGTTCGGCGTTCCGCTTGTGGGGCTATATCGGAGCGCCGGGCGTTTCGCGATCGACTCGGGAAGATCAACACCTCTTTGTGAATCGCAGGCCGGTGGAGAATCGTGGATTGAATTTCGCCATGCTCGAGGGGTATCACACGGCGTTGATGAAGGGGCGATACCCGGTTTGCTGCCTGTTCGTGGAAATTGATCCTGCCGGAGTGGATGTGAACATTCACCCTGCAAAGCGGGAAGTGAAGTTTCATCGGGAAAGTGAAGTGCGCCGGTGGGTGGCGCAGGGTGTGCGAGAAACGCTTTTGGGTTTTCACAGCAGCCAGGGCAGTCGACAGCCGACGGTCGAGAGTCGAGAGCCGGCGGTTCAAATGCGGGTGCCGGTAGTTGAGCAACCACGGTTACCGCAACTCACGCCTGTGTTGGCACCTCAGGAGCCGGAAGCTGGTAAAGTGGCGCAAGCGCCATTGCCCATGGGTTTTAGCCCGCATCCGCAACCCAAACCGGAATCGCCAGAGCCGCCGCCCATTTCTATTGCTCATCACCTCGCACCTCCCACCTCCGACCTCTCACCTCTCCTAAGTGTGCCGCTCCGGCTGGTCGGCGTCGTCGGAAAACTGTACGTCGTGCTGGAATCGGATCGAGGCCTGGTGTTGCTCGATCAACACGCGGCGCACGAGCGGATCTTATTCGAGCAAATGCTGAATCGGCTGGAAACAAAAGGCCAAGCCCCGTCGCAGAAGCTGCTATTGCCTGAAACCGTCGAGTTATCGGCGAAGGATGCCGATTTTTTGCGAGGTCATATCCCGGCCCTGACGCGGCTGGGAGTCGGATTGAGCGAGTTTGGGGATCGCACGTTTCTGCTCGATGCGCTGCCCCCGTTCGTGAAGGTGAGCGCTCCGCGACAATTTGTGATCGAGCTGGTGGACCAGTTGAAAGCAGCGGGACAGGAGATTAATTCGCATCGGCTGGGCGAGCACACGGTCGCAAAAACCGTGTGCCGGCACGCCGTGAAAGCCAATGATCCCCTGGCCGGCCCCGAACTGGAAAATCTGGTGAGCGACCTGCGCCGGTGCGCGATGCCTTACACCTGTCCCCATGGCAGGCCCACGCTGATCGAAATGAATTTCCGGGAGCTGGAGAAGAAATTCGGAAGAACACAGTGACGCAGCGGGGTGGGGACGGCTCGTCCCCATGATTAACATCCAACATCCAACGCCCAAGGACTGAATCGTTCAACCATTGAACCTTTAAGGAAAACCCTCACCCCGGCCCTCTACCATCCGATGGGAGAGGGAGAACAAGTTCACCGTTCGTTTCAGGGCGCAGTCGGCGTCGGTGACGGAGCGACCTGCTCGATCGCGGCTTTCTTTTGAAGGAGATCGAGCACCTTCTCGTTCATAAGCTCGTCGTAGATTTGCATCACGCCGTTTCGCTTCTGCAGATCTTTCAAGAATTTGTCGGTCGAAATCTGGTAAGCGGCCGCCAGGGATTGGATCCGGCGCAGGATTTCGTCCTGCGAAACCTTTACGTCTTCCTTCTCCGCAATTTTCTGCAGGAGGAATGCAACCTTCACGCGCTCCTTGGCCCCGCGCGTCGCCACGTTGTAAATCTCGTTCTTCTGCTTCTCGATCACTTCCCGGGATATCCCGCGCTTCTGGTTGTCGCGCACGATATCAAACACCACGTTCCGGGTTTCCTGGGCCACCGCGCTTTCGGGCAGCTCGAACTGGACGCGATCCAGCAGCGCCCTGACCAGTTGCGTCCGGATATTCTTGTCCTGCGAATACTTCAGTTCGTTCTCCAGGTCCCGGCGGACGCCCTCCCGCAATTTCTCGAGATTCTCCGCCCCAAAGGACTTCGCAAAGGCATCGTCGACGGCCGGCAAAACCCGCTCCTTCACTTCCTGGGCCTCGACCTGGTATACGCCCTTTTTGCCGGCAAGTTCCGGGGTTACAAAATCCGAAGGGAAACTCACTTCGACAGTTCGGTGATCGCCGGCTTTGGAGCCCAATAGCTGTTCGCCAAAGCCCGGCAGGAAGGAATCCTTTTGCATTTCCACCCAGAAACTCTTTTGCTCCGTCAGCCCCTTGGCATTGGGAGCCAGTTCGCTGATAGGTTTGCCCTCGGAAGTGCCGGTGTAATTGACAACGAGAATGTCCCCGGTTTGCGACGGGCGATCGACGGTGTTGAAGGCCACCTGTCCGTTCCGAAGCGTCTCCACGGCCCGTTCGACGTCCTCAGGCGTGACGGAGCGGGCCTCCAGCTTCACCGGCAAGCCGTTGTAATCGGGCAATTGAAAATGCGGGGCGGTCTCGACCGTGGCGGCAAACTGCAGGGATTGACCGCGTCCGAACTGAATCTCCTCGATATCGGGATGGCCAAGGACCTCCAGCTTTTTTTCCTCCACGGCCTTGCGATAGGAGTCGGAGATGAGCTTCTTCTTGACCTCTTCGCCGATGTCCTTCTCGTATTTGCGCAGCACCATGTCTTTTGGCGCTTTTCCGGGCCGGAACCCGGGGAAGGCAGCTTCCTTTTGAAATTCACGGGTGACGGACTCGAAGGTCTCGTCCACCTTTTGGGTTTCGATTTCCACGCGCACCAGTTTTTTGCATGGTGCCAGATCTTCTACTGTGACATTCACAGACAAACCTTTCCTGTTCCTGCCGAAAAGTCCAGAGCAGGGGCCTGCCCCGCTCATTCGGCGAGTCGGGAACCATAGGAAAGCGGCGGCAGGGCGTCAAGCCTTCCAGCGAGCTGTTCTTCAGTCTTGCAGCAAAAAATACACGAAACCCAATGCAAGCACGGCCCCGCCGACCAGAGTAAGGCCGGGCGAAAGCGCGATGACGCCGGCGGCGGTCAGAATGAATCCGAAGAAAACCGCGGCGAAATGAAAATAATCGACCGGGCCGCGATCGGTGGAATCCACAAGGTTGCTCATACAAGTTGGCTGATCTCGAATAATGTAACGCGCTCCGGGCGGGCCGCAAGCGCGCAGGCTGTGGCAGGTGCATGTTGAAGTGGGGTCAAATCAAACCAATTGAGCTCACGCGAAGCCGCGAAGCCGCGAAACTAGGAAAGCGGACTGCCGCCATCAGATGAGCCTTCGTTATCTTTGTTACCTCCTGTTAACGCCTTTCCGAAACAACTTTTGTACATCAAGCAAAAGAAGGATTTTGTCCTGGCGGTTCAGGCTGCCGCCATCAACGACTTCGCAGACTCTCTCCAGCAACCCTGGACCCAATTCAGCGTGTAGTCTGTGGCCGCAGTCGACAACGATTTCCAACAGTTCCTCCACATTCCATGTTGGGCTTCGCGGCTTCGCGGCTTCGCGTGAGTCATTCATGTGTTTTGGATACCCCACGACCCAGTCGTTTGACCCTCACTTCAAATCGCATCCGGCTGCAGCCTGCGGGACAGCGAACTGGGAGTCTTCGTTGGGGGAGGCGCTTTTCTAATCGCCGCGAGCGGGGATTTCTGTTTTATGGGGCGGGTGAAGCGTTCGGTCCTTTTTATTACCGGGACGGACACAGGCGTCGGCAAAACCCTGTTGACCTGCCTGTTAATGCGCCATTTGCGAGGCGCTGGCCGTGGCGTGCCCGCGTTGAAACCGGTTTGTTCCGGCGACAGGAACGACGCGCGATTGCTATTGGAAGCTTCGGGAGGACTGTTGAGCCTGGCGCAAATCAATCCATGGCACTTCCGGGCACCATTGGCGCCGTTGGCTGCGGCCCGCCGCGAAGGAAAGCGGTTGCGGCTGCGCAATGTGCTGGAACATGTCCGCCGAATCCAGAAACGCTTCCCGGCCCTGCTTGTCGAAGGAGCGGGCGGGCTGCTGAGTCCGTTGGGTGAGAACTTCAATTCTCTCGATCTCATAGTCGCCTTGAAAGCGGTGCCGATCATCGTCTCGGCAAATCGACTGGGGGTCATCAACCAGGTCCTGCTCGTTCAGGCGGCGTTGCCCCGCGCCTTCTCACAGCGAAGTCAGGTTGTTCTCATGTCCATCCAACGTCCGGATTCCAGCAGTCGTGACAACGCGCCAATTCTGAAGGAGAAACTTGGCCCGGACCGGGTGCACGTCTTGCCCTGGCTGCGATCTGCCGCGCAATGGTCACAGAAGCTGAGCAATCCACGAGTGCGGGAAGTCTGCGGGGTGCTGGGGAGTTTGTTGAGGGTTGAGGGGTGAGGGCTGAGGGAGTGTTGCTCAAATCCACAAACCCTCACCCCGACCCTCTCCCATCGGATGGGAGAGGGAGAATATGTTGACGCGTTGGTTGCCAACCACAGCGCAATTGATTCCAAAGCGTTGGGTGCTGTTCCCTCTCCCGTCGGACGGGAGAGATGTTCTCTGTCTTAGAAAGTGTTTTTTCATAAAAGTTATTCACACAGGATGAGGGGTGGCAGGGTTGAGCATTTGGAGAACCCAGGAGCCATGAGCAAGCTGGTTTTTCTGATGGAGTTCGGGATTATAGGGGGTGCGGTCCTGCCACATTTTCCAAAGTATCTTTAACCAACGATGCCCCA
>DASRKU010000280.1:0-3013 GCA_035648815.1 Verrucomicrobiia bacterium
CGTCGCGGGCGAGCACGAGGTCGCCGCCGAATTCCGGCAGGCCGCGCTGCGGTCGCCAGAGCGCCTGGCCTTGCTGGACGCGCCAATCGGGACCGGTGGCGGTGAACAGACTTTGGGTGGCGGTCTGGCAGCCGTTGAGAAACATGAGGCTGGCCAGCAAGGCTGACCAGAGGAAAGGGCGGGGCAGATAACCTTCAAATGACTGCATATAACTGCGGTTATTGTTGCGGAAGCCGGGTGGTTGTCAACGCTTCACCATGTTTCCGCCAGCGCCGCTTCAGTTGATCCAATTCTGGCCTTGGCCGGAAAAAAGTGGGTGACCGTTGCGTGAGCGTGTGCGCTGGAATTACACGCCATTGGCCATGGCCGGGAACCTTGAGCGCAACCGAAGTCAAATTTTATCCAGACAATTCCTGATGGTTTGCGCGAGCTGGTGCGTCGCAAACGGTTTGGTGAGAAAATTGACGCCTTCTTCCAGGAGAAAATCCTTGCTGGCGATTTCTGCGCTGTAGCCGCTGACATAAACCACTTTTAATTTTGGATCATCCTGTGACAGCTGTTTGGCCAGTTCCTTTCCGGTCAGGCCGCCGGGCATCACCAAGTCCGTCAGCAACAAACGGATTTCATCGCGGTGTTGTTTCCAGACCTCCAGAGCAGTGACGCCGGTGGGCGCTTCCAGCACGCGGTAGCCGAGGCGTGACAAGGCGATTCGGATCGAGGCGCGCAGGGAGGAATCGTCCTCGACCAGCAAAATGGTTTCGTTGCCGCTGCGGATGGATGCCAGCGACGACCAATTGGCTTTTTTGTCTGAAGCCTTGGTCAGACGCGGGAGATAAATCCGGAAGGTCGTTCCCTGGCCGGCTTCGCTATATACGTTGATCCAGCCTTGATGCTGCTGCACGATGCCGAAGACGGTGGCCAGCCCGAGGCCGGTGCCTTTGCCTGGCTCCTTGGTGGTGAAGAACGGCTCAAAAATTCGCGGAAGAATTTCCGGCGGGATGCCGCAGCCGTTGTCGCTCACGCTTACGCACGCGAACGAACCGGGCCGGGCCTGGGAAGTTTGGGCCGCCGTGACTTCATCAAACTCCACGGCGGAAGTTTCGATGATGAGCCGGCCGCCTTTGGGCATGGCGTCGCGGGCATTGACCGTCAGATTCATGAGCACTTGGTCCATCATGCCCGCGTCGGCATGAACCAACAACGGCTGTGGAGAAAACTTAAACTGCATCTGGGCATCCTCGCCGAGGATGCGTTGCAGCATTTTGGTGATGCTGGTGACGATTTCGTTCAAATCAAGGTCGCGCAGTTGCAATGCCTGTTTGCGGCTGAACAGGAGCAACTGGCGGGTGAGGTTGGCCGCGCGCTGGGCGGCCTGCTCAATCTCGCCGGCAAAATCCAGTTGTTGAAGCGAGAGGTTTTGCTCCGCCTTCAGCAGACCGGCCTGGAGTTGAATTACTGCCAGGATGTTGTTGAAGTCGTGCGCCACACCGCTGGCCAGCTGGCCGATGGCCTCCATTTTTTGGGCCTGACGAAGCTGTTCTTCGAGCCGCTTCCATTCGGTGATGTCCTGAATGATACCCTCCATTTGCACGGCCTGGCCGTGGTCATCAAACACGACTTTACCGAGGCCATGAACCCAGCGTTCCTGCTGATCATTCAGCCGGACAATCCGGTAATTGCGGTCAAATGCGGCATGACCTTTCAAGACCTCGTCGTTCAAGTAACGCTGCATTTCCGCGCGATCCTGCGGGTGAATGAGCTGGAGCCAGCCCGTGACATCCTTTGTAAAACTTGGATCAACAATGCCGAACAATTCATCCAAAACCTCGGAACTGGTCCACATACCGGTTTTGACGTCGAGGATGTAAGAACCGAGGCTGGCAATGTGTTGCGCCTCTAAAAGCTGCCGGGCCGTTTCCCTTAACATATCCTCCGCTTGCTTGCGTTCGGTGATGTCCTGCCCGATTCCCACCAGACCGCAAATCCGTCCCTGACTGTCCCGGAACGGCAATTTGGTCGTCAATATCGTGTGCGTCCGGCCATCCAGAAAAACCATGCTGTCTTCATGGCTGATGAGTGGCTCTCCAGCAAAAATTTTCATCTCCTCGGCACGGAACCGGGCGGCCAGTCCGGCGGGGAAAAGATTCGCGTCGGACAGGCCAATAATTTGGGCGGGGGTATCTTTGCCGTATTGTTTCGCCAAAGTTTCGTTGACAATCAGAAAACGGCTGTCCAAGGCTTTGACATAAAAAGTTTCGGGCAGCAGATCAATCAAGGTGCGGAGCAGCTCGCGTTCGCGGACAATGATTTCCTCCGCCCGCTTGCGCCCGGTGATGTCGCGGAAGGACCATACCCGGCCAACGGGGGCACCATCCATGATCATCGGGAAGGAATAACGTTCAAAAATCCGGCCGTCCTTGAAGGCAAGCATGTCCATGTCCAGAGCGTCCGAACCATAGAGCGACTGCACTTTCTTTAGAAACGCGTCGGGATCGGTCACCTGACCCAGGACGAAGTCCAGCAAAACCCGATCGTCGCCGCACTCCATGAGCGACTGGGGGATTCGCCATAGCTCGGCGAATCGCGGGCTGGCTTGCAACACCTTCCCCTTGTTGTCCACGGCCAGAATGCCGTCGGTGGCGGATTCGAGAATAGCCCGGAGTTGCGTTTCGCTCTCCCGCAGTGCTTCCACCGCCCGCTTGTGTTCGGTGATATCGAACAGGACTCCCTGGGTGCCGATGACCTTTCCGTCCGGGTTAAATACCGGCAATTTCATGACATGCACGAAGTGCTTCTGGCCACCGGCAATCGAATACTCTTCATCCAACTCAATGGGTTGGCCGGTTTCCATAATCAGGCGGTGATGTTCCCCGCCTTCAGCGGCATACTTGGTTGCCAGCCCCGTGACGTCCGATTTCGCCGTTTCGCCGCCGGAAACTTCCTGAGGTGTTTTGCCCAGAAACTCCTCCGCCGCCATGCCTTTGAGCCGGCAGAACCAGGAGTTGACGAGAAC
>DASRKU010000281.1:0-14992 GCA_035648815.1 Verrucomicrobiia bacterium
CCTCTCCCATCGGATGGGAGAGGGTGCCCGAAGGGCGGGTGAGGGTCTGGGAGTGGGTGCGGGAGAGGGACGGGGTGAGGGTGGCAATTTCAAATCTCAAATTTCAAATTTGAAATCTCCTCCGTCCGACGGAGGGAACATCCAACAACCAAAATCTGACAGCAAACATCCAACATCCGACATCCAACATCCAAAAAGGGGAAAGGAATTCATGGGGACGGGCCGTCCCCACTCCATTCCAGCCCTCGACTCTCGACTCTCGACTTTCGACTATCTTCTTGCCCTGCTGTTCTTCGCATTGAGCTTGATGAGCAAGCCGATGCTGGTGACGTTGCCGTTCGTCCTGCTCCTCTTCGATGCCTGGCCGTTGCGACGGATGCAATTTTTCGGCACCGCTCTCGCCAATTCCATGAATGACGTTGCGCCACGACCTTCGCGGCGAATCGCTGATCTCATCGTGGAGAAACTCCCTTTTCTTGGGCTGTCCCTTGCCTCCTGCGTTTTGACGTGGAAAGCGCAGGAGGACACGATGCGCACATGGATTGAATTGCCCCCGGGCGTGCGGTTCGCCAATGCCGTCGTGAGCTATTTTCGGTATATTGCCAAGACCTTCTGGCCGGCTGACCTATCCATCATCTATCCCTACCAACATCACTGGGCCATGGGCCTTGTGGTGGCAGCGTCTCTTGGGTTGGCGGCACTGACGACTGTGTTCGCGCTTTTATGGAGGCGATGGCCTTACCTGGCCATCGGCTGGCTTTTCTTTGTCGGGACGCTCGTGCCGGTTATCGGTTTTGTGCAGGTTGGCGGCCAGTCCATGGCCGACCGTTATATGTACCTGCCCAGCATCGGACTTTTTGTAGTCCTGGTTTGGGGCGTTGCAGACGTCGCACGCGCCTCTAGGCCACTGCGAAAACTGGCCCCCGTTCTGGGCATCGCTGTCGTGGCCGCCTGCGCCATTTTCAGCTCCCGCCAACTGAAATATTGGAGCGATGGCGAACGGTTGTTCCGTCACGCGCTGGATGTCACGGGCGACAATTACATCGCCTGCGAATGCCTTTACAAGACCCTGGAGAGCAAAGGAGAAAAGGAGCCGGCCTTTCAGTTTGCCGCGGCAGCCGTTCGGATCGAGCCTCGCGACCCGCTCGCGCACTACAATCTTGGCACGGCCCTGATCGACAGAGGCCGGATCGACGAAGCCATCGACCAATTCAAAATTGCCGTCCGACAGCATCCGGGAATGGCTGAAGCGGAGAACAACTGGGGGAGAGCGCTGTTGGACGAGGGAAGAACAAGCGAAGCGGAAGTTCATATCAAAAAAGCATTCGGCCTTCAGCCGGACAACCCGGAGATCTGTTACAACCTGGGAATGCTCCTGCTGAAGCAGTCCAGGGGAATTGAAGCCCTTGAGCGGTTCAGCCAGCCTTTAGAGGTTAAACCTGACTATGCCGACGCCCTGGCTGAGCAGGTGTTTTCACAAATGGATGCGGGCAAACTGGGCCAGGCCGCTGCCAGGTTTCATGATGAATCGTTCTCGCGACCCGGCGACGCGCAGGCTCATTTGAACTGGGGTTTGGTTTTGCTGGAACAAGGACGGACGGACGAGGCCGAAAAGGAGTTTTCAGAAGCCATCCGTTTGCATCCACGAGATGCGCGATCGCAATGCCGGCTTGCTGTTGCTTTGATTCGCCAGCGAAAGGCGGCAGAGGCTGTCGTTCACTATCGGGCCGCCGTGCGGCTGCGGCCGCTTTATACCGGCGCTCTCAACGGGCTGGCGTGGATTCTTGCGACCAGTCCCGATCCCCGGCTGCGCGATGGGCCGGAAGCCCTGCGGCTGGCGCGGCAGGCTTGTGATGCGACAGGTCATGGCCAGGCCGGGCTGTTAATCACCCTGGCCGCCGCATACGCCGAAACGGGGCAATTTGACACTGCCAGGGACGTGATCAGCCAGGCACAGGCCCTGGCTTCAAAATCCGGCGCCAGGGATATTGAAACCCGGGCCGGGCAGTTGCTCAATCTCTTCAACTCCAGGCGCACCGTCGCACAGGCTTTGCAGTAGCGTGGAGTTGGAGGAGCGCGGCTGTGTTTGGAGGAGCGCAGCGACGAGGAACCAGCCGCAGCAGGCTCGATCGATGCGGTGCGCTCAGGCGTTTCGGACGTGCTGCGGCTGGTCTTCGACACAGCCGCGCTCCCGGGGCGCATTTCACTTTTTTGGGTAGCGCGGCCCAGGCTCCTAATCTTAATCTTTCTCTTAATCCTAATCTGACGAAGGAGATTAGGATTAAGATGAGGATTAGGATTAAGAGGGCCCCCAAAGAAGTGCAATGCACTCGCGCCTCCGGCCCTGTACGGAATGAGCTTTGTTTCCAAGGCTCCTTTGTTTAAATAGGGCGGATGAACAAACGCAGCGCGTCCCTCAAGCGTCTGACGAGTGAAACCCGCATCCGCCTTCGACTTAATCTCGACGGTTCGGGCCGGGCGAGCGTCAAGACGGGGTTGCCATTTTTCGATCACATGCTGACGCTCCTGGCGCGGCACGGGGTGATGGACCTGGACTTGCGATGCGAAGGCGACCTGGAGGTGGACGCACATCACACGGTGGAAGATTGCGGCATCGCTTTAGGCCAGGCCGTGCGGGAAGCGCTCGGGGACAAGAAGGGCATTCGCCGGTACGGAACCGGGTTTCATCCTCGAAACCCATTCACAGGGGAGGCGTATGTGCCGATGGACGAGTGCCTGGCCCGGTGCGTGGTGGATTTTGGAGGCCGGCCGCATCTGGTCTGGCGCGGCATGGAGGATTTGTCGCACAAGTCAATTACCCGGCGGGAGCGGACGCAAGACATGAGCAGCAGCTTCCGATTCGGCCTGGCGCGTGAGTTTTTCCAGGCATTTGCAAACGAGGCCCGCTGCAATCTGCACCTGGAACTTCTTTATGGCGATGAGCCGCACCATATTGTGGAGGCCTTGTTCAAGGCGTTTGCAAAGGCATTAGATATTGCAGCTCAGCATGATCCGAGAATTTCCGGGCAGCTTCCAAGTACCAAGGGCAAACTCTAACCCATCGAATAGATCCGTCGGATTGTTCGTCAAATCCATGGCTGAAACTGATCATTCTTCCGCGGATGACGGTGCATTGGTTCGGGCCGCGCAGAAGGGCGACACGGGCGCGTTCGAGGAATTGGTGGCCAGGCATCGCGATAAGATTTATGCGCGAGCCTACAGCATGATGCGGAATGAGGATGAAGCGTTGGATCTTTCGCAGGAAGCATGGGTGAAGGGATGGCAGCGACTGAACCAGTTCAATCGCAAGTCGAGTTTCAGCACGTGGATGACGCGGATCGTGATTAACCTGTGTCTTGACGAATTGCGGAAACAAAAGCGGCATCGCTCCGAGTCCATCGAGGAGATGGGCGAGGAAGCGGGCGGTGTGGAGAGGCAGATGCCCGCAGTGACGGCCAATCCGACCGAGCGGCTGGAACGCGGGGAATTGCGGCAGAGAATTGATGAAGCCATGCGCGGCCTCTCGCATGAACATCGCACGGTGCTGTTGCTCCACGAATTTGAAGAAATGGAATATAAAGAAATCGCCAGGACCATGGATTGCTCGATAGGGACGGTGATGTCCCGGCTGTTTTACGCCCGGCGCAAACTGGCCGGTCTTCTCTCCGATTTGAGATCTGAGAATTGAGGAAGAGGAACGAATGACTGAAGATCAACAATTGCAATTGCAGGCCTTTTCAGACGGAGAACTGAAAGGCAGAGGCGCGCGTGAAGTCGCAGCCTGGGTCGCCCGCGATCCGGAGGCCGCGGCTCTGCTCAAGGAATTGCGCAACACTCGCGAGGCCCTGAAGGGTTTCGCGCCACAGTCGAAGGTGCCGGTGTCCCGTGAACTTTACTGGCCCGGAATCGAGCGGCGGATCAGGACCGTGGAACGCGAGCGGGCGCCTTCGCGCTCGCCGGAGTTCCTGTCGATGCTGCGCCGTCTGCTGATGCCGGCGAGCGCTTTGGCGGCGCTGCTCCTCATTGTCACCATTGCCGGACTGCAAAGCGGCCTGTTTCAATCCGCGCACAAGGCCGACACCGAAACCGCAATGGCTGACTCAGGCACTTTTACCTACCAGGACTATGCCAGCGGAACCACCCTGGTGTGGGTTGGATACCCTGCAGAAAGGTAGTTTGCGGTGATGTTGGGTCATTGGTAACGTGAACGACAGAATGAGATTAAATTTCCGAGGGTGGTGTGGATTCGTGGCGGCGTTTTGCCTGCTGATCCCATTCACGTTGTTGGCGGGTGCTCCGAAGGAATCCAGGTTCGAAGCCTTTCTCGTGTGGGCCACCAATGGCGACGACGCCGCGCGCAAGCCGGTCACTCCTGAAATTCGCAAAAAGCTCAAAGACCTGCCTTTGAAATGGAAGAATTATTTCGAGATTAACCGGACCGGGCTTTCCCTGCCACCCGGTGGAACCCAGAGAGCCGCGCTGAGCAAGAAATGCTCTCTCGAGTTAACGGATGTGGACGGAAAACACCTGGAGATCGCATTGATCGGAAAAGGGGAGCCTGTGTTGAAGCGGACGCAGTCGCTCAGCAGGGGTGAGTTGCTGGTCCTCGGAGGCAATGCTCCGGACGAGACCGGCTGGCTTGTCGTGCTGAAGCGAATCGAATAAAGGGCGTGTTGCCCAAAAAAAGCAGCCCTCACCCCGGCCCTCTCCCATCCGATGGGAGAGGGAGAATGGATGGACGCGTTGGTTGCAAACCCGTGGCGTAATTCAGTTCAAATCGTACCTACTGTTCCCTCTCCCGTCGGACGGGAGAGGGTCAGGGTGAGGGTCATCCCACGTTAGCCAGCTCTTCGTTATTGGCGATGTTCAGGATTTTGAATTGTTCTGCATGGACTGCCGGATCGGGTCTGAAGAGGAGCTTCACAAAATACCGCTTTTCCATGTCCTTGATGAGGTTTTCATCGTCTGTGCGCAGGCGCTCGAGGACGACGGGATTGACCACAACGCGGAGTTGGAAATCCGATTCGTCGCGGGAACGTTTCTTGAGGATTTCGCCCAGCTTGCGCTGGATTTCGACGCTCATTGTCAGCGCGCTCTTTACCTTGCCGCGGCCCTTGCAGTAGGGGCAATCGTCGTACACAGCCGCGCGCACGCTTTCCGAATGCCGCTGGCGGGTCATTTCCATGAGTCCAAGCTGGGAAATGGGCAGGATGTGCGTCTTGGCTTTGTCGCGCCGCAGACCTTCCTTCATTCTTTGATAAACCGATTGCTGGTCGCGCCGGCCTTTCATGTCGATAAAATCCAGCACGATGAGCCCGCCCATGTTGCGCAGGCGCAGTTGGCGGCTGATTTCCTCCGCAGCTTCAATGTTGACCTTGAGAATGGCGGATTCCTGGTCCCGCCCGCCCTTATGCCTGCCGGTGTTCACGTCGATGGCCACCAGCGCCTCGGTTTCATCAATGACGATATATCCGCCGCTCTTGAGATGGACCTGGCGTGAAAAGGCATTTTCCAATTGGCGGGTGATATTGAACCGATCGAAGATCGGCTGGGGATCGGAGTAGAGTTTGACCTTGTTGGCGGAGCGCCGGGATATTCTGGAGATCATTTCCCGCATCCGGTCGTACGCCTTGCTGCTATCCACAACAATGCGCTCAACATCCTCAGTGAGGAAGTCGCGGACGGTCCTTTCAATGAGGTCGGGTTCCTGGAAGACGCAAGTGGCCGTCGGCTGGCTCTTGATGCTGCCCTGGACGGCGCGCCACTCCTCGAGCAGCAGCGCGAGATCGCGGACGAAATAGCGCTTCTGCTGTCCTTCTCCGGCTGTGCGCATGATCACGCCCATGCCGTCGGGAATGGAAAGTTCCCGGAGTATCCTTTTCAGGCGCTGCCGCTCCTGCTGATTTTCAATTTTCCGCGAGATGCCGCTCTGGTCGGAGTTGGGGAGCAGCACGAGGTAACGGCCTGGCACCACCAGATTGGTCGTCACCCGCGGGCCTTTGGTGCCGATCGGGCCTTTGGTCACCTGCACGATGATGTCGCTGCCGGGCGGATACAGCCGCGGGATGTCCTTCTGTGTGATTTTTGGCCGATCGCGGCGGCGACCTTCGCGTTCGACGATTTCAACACCGCTGTCGAAGCTGCTCGGAACAATATCCCAATAGTGCAGGAAGGCATTCTTTTCGAAACCGATGTCCACAAACGCGGCTTTCAAGCCGTCTTCGAGATTTCGGACCTTGCCTTTGAAGATGCTGCCCACCAGGCGTTCCTCGGTGGTGCGTTCGATATTGAACTCCTCGAGGCGGCCGTCTTCGGAGACGGCGACGCGAGTTTCGAGGTTTTCGGCGTTGATGAGGACTTCTTTGTGGATTTTTTTAACCGGTTTGATCAGGCGCTGGACTTTCTTGACCAGGGCCGAGGCCGCGCCGCGGATCGTCTCGACGATGCCTTTGGGCGCCTCGTGGACATGGACGGGCTCGAAGGCCTTTTCCTCGTGGACTTCGGCGGGGGTTTCCAAGTTGGGTTCGCGGAACTTGCCTTTGCGCGGGGGCTGGTCCGGGCCTTGCTGGGATTGCGGGGTTTCGGGCGGGAGGCCGGCTGCGACATTTTCGGCGCGCTCGATTTCCTGGGTATGGCGGCGGTCATAGACGCGGTCTTGAACCCCGGGCTGGCCGGTGGCTTCAGCCCGTGCTTCGGACGCTTCGCGGTCGGGTTTTTGCGAGGCGTGGCCCAATCCGCCCGTGGGGCGAAAGCGCATGCCGCGGCGCCGCCGGGAAAAGTTTCTGTCGCTCATAATTCAATAAGCCTTTCGATTGATGTAAACATTCTGCAGCATGCCCATGGCGATTAACGAGCCGAGCACTGAGGATCCGCCGTAGGAAAGCAGCGGCAGTGGCACGCCCGTCACAGGCATGATGCGAATATTCATACCGATGTTGATGAAGACGTGGCTGAACAGGAGTGTGACGACTCCCACCGCCAGTAGTTTGCCAAGGCGATCGCGCGCCTGGCCGGCGATTCGAAGTCCTGTGAAAAGAATCACCGAATAGAGCGCGATGACGATCGCGCTGCCGACAAATCCCTCCTCCTCAGCGATGACGGAGAAGATGAAGTCATTGTGTGCCACGGCTCGCGGCAGATATCCGAGGGCATTTTGGGTGCCCTGCCGCCAGCCTTTGCCCATCAGCCCACCCGAGCCGACGGAAATCAATGCCTGCCGCACGTTATGCGAGTCATCCGCTTGTTGTTTGCGCAGGCGATCCGTCTCCGGTTTGGATATGTTGGGCGCCGAAGTGTAATCCTTGCTGAAGTACACCCACAGCCTGCGCCGCTGATAGTCCTCCAGCTTGATCTGCCAATTGGGCGGAGCAAACAACACATCCACCAGGAACAATGCCGCGAGGATGCCCACCCCCGCCAGCAGCCGCGCCAGGAACCGCTTGGGCATCCCGGCCACATACAGCATCGCCAGCCCTGTCGGGAGCAGCACCAGGGCTGAGCCGAGATCGGGCTCTTTCAAAATCAATAAGAACGGAAGCATGACAATGCCGATGGCTTTCCAAAAGTTCAAAGGCTCCCGCAATTCATCCGGCGGGCGGCTCAGAAAATTGCCCATCGTGAAGATGAAGGCAAGCTTGGCAAATTCCGACGGCTGCATTTGGAAGGGGCCCAGATCGATCCACCGCCGCGCGCCCCAGCCGTGGGTCTTGCCGATGCCGGGAAGCAGGACGGCGATGAGGAAGAGAATGGCAACGCCGTACATCACGACCGACCAGCGGGCGAGAGTCCGGTAATCCACGAGGCAAAGAGCGCCGCCGGCCCCCAGGCCCAGGGCATACCAGATGACCTGGCGAAACCAAAGCTGCTTGTAAACGGGCAGCGCCCCGGCCAATTCGTTGGCCATGGTCGCGCTGTAGACGAATGCTGTTCCCACCAGCATCAGTCCCACAAGGGCCAGCAATTGGAGCCGGTCCACGCGCGATTGCTGTTCGTTTAGAATTTCTTCAAACATTGCTCATTTCGCCTCGGCAATGGTCCGCGGGCTGTTTGCCCGCTCCGATTCCAGGATGGCCCTGTAAATTTCGGCGGCGATGGGCGCGCAGGTGACGCCTCCGGAAACCCCGCTCTCCACCATCACCACCACCGCGTATCGAGGCTGCTCGTACGGGGCGAACGAGATGAACCAGGTCGTGTCATCGATCACCTCGTTCTTGCTGTTCATCACTTGCGCGGTCCCTGTCTTGCCACAAATCCGAAGGCCGGGGACGACCGCTCGCCACCCTGTCCCCGCATCCTCCACTTCGTCGAGCATCGCCTGTTTGAGGATCGCCAGGTTTCGAGGTTGCACGCCCAGCTCATTTCGGACCCGGCCTTTGGGATACACAGTGGGCGGGCCCTCGGAGCCGAATTCCGGCGATTCAATCCGGTCCACCAGGCGCGGCCACAGCACTTTCCCGCCATTTGCCAGCGCGGCGGTCACGACCGCCATTTGCAGCGGGCTCACATCGACTTTTCCCTGGCCGATGCAGAGATTGGCCGTTTCCCCCGCAGGCCAGCCCGAGTGCGTTTCTCGGGCCGACGGCAGGTTGCCGGCTGTCTCCTGCCGGGTCGGCAAACCTATCCGCTCACCCAGGTGCAAGCGGCGCGCAATTCTCAGAATGGATTCCAGGCCCGCCCTCATGCCGTTGGTGATGAAATAGGTGTTGCTCGAACGCATGATGGCCAGGCGAAAATCATAGATTCCCGCCGGCGCCAAGTCGTGGATCACTCGGCGGCCGACGTAAATGTAGCCCGGGTTGGAAATGGTCGCTTTCGGATCGAGGCCCGATTCGAGGCAGGCCAGGCCGACGATGGGTTTGAAGACCGAACCGGGCGCGTAATTTTCCTGGGTTGCCCGGTTGATCCAGGGTCTCAACTGGGGATCGTTCAGGCGCCGGGCTTCCTCTGCCGCAAGACCCGGGATGAAGGAATTGGGGTTGAAGACGGGGGCTGATGCAAGCGCCAGGATGTCGCCCGTATTGACGTCCATCACCACGACCGCTCCGCGTGGCGGGCCGTCGACCCGCGCGGCCTGGAGCGCCCGTTCGGCGGCCTGCTGGACGTGGAGATCAATGGTCAGCACCACGTCGCGGCCGGCTTCGGCAGGGGACCAGATGTTTTCGGCCTGGCGATAACCCAGGTTATTGACAAGAACGGACTTTTCGCCGGCGTGCCCGTGCAGCTGTGCATCAAACCCGTATTCGATTCCGATGTTGCCGCGATAATCGGGAAGCCGATAGGAGAACACGGCGTCCTCGCCTTCCACAGAACTGTCATCGCGCTGCAAGTATCCGAGCAGATGCGCGGCGGTGGTTTGGCAGGGATAAAATCGCAAGGATTGAATTTCCAGGTCCACGCCGGGGATATCCGGGAGTTGTTCTTCGAGCCGCGCCAACTGGGAGTTGTCCAGGTTTTTTGCGATGGGATAAGGCAGTGCGAGGCGGCGCGCGTAGTGGCGTTGGAAATTGGTGAAATCGAGAGGAATGGCTTGCTGTTGCACGCGCCGGCTGACCTCCAGGACCATGTTGCTGGCGACAAGATAATGGGTCTGATCTCGAATCCAGTTCTTCTGTTGCGGAGTGATCAGGAAGCTCCTGGATTCTTTTGCCGTGAGCGAGCGGCCCAGTTTTTTGCGTTCGGCGCTGGCCTGGAGCGCCAGTTGATTCGTCAGGCGGCTGGTTTCGGAGGAATAGGCGGCGGCGAATTGTTTCCGGAGTTCCTCCAGGTAAAGGCTGACATTGTACGTGGGCCGGTTCTCGGCCAGGACGTTGCCGTTGCGATCCAAAATTTTTCCGCGCACGGCCGGGATGCGGACGCTGCGGTAGGACTGGATTTCCAGGTGTTCCTGGTAGCTGCGGGACGAGACGATCTGGACCCACCAAAGCCCCGCCGTGAGCACCGCGATGCCGCTGAGCGCGCCGAGGGTCAGCCAGCGGAGCTGGGGATCATTTCTTTTGAGCTGGTCGAAAATCAGCATAGGTGCGAGCCGGCAATAAAAATCATTTTCTGCCCCTCCGGATTTCCCGATCGGGTCGGAAGCTGGTTTCTGCGGTGCGCCGATAATTCAACGCGCGGTCGAACAGTTCGAAGAACTGGAAGATGACAGGGGTGGCCATGGCGCCGCCGAGGGCCATCACCAGCCATTGCCACAGGGAGCCCCAGCCAAGGAGCGGGGCGGTGCTGCACGTCAGCAGGAGCAGGACCGTGAGGAGCGGGACGATGGCGCTTGCGGCCAGGCCGATGACCGCCTGGGCGAAAAGCTGGTTGCGCAACACCAATTCGCGCTGGCTGTAAAGCACAAATCCGCAAACGAACAGCGGAAGAATGGTGATGCCCAGCGGATTGGCGGAGAGCGTGTCAAAGAGCAATCCGCCGATCACCGCAACAGCTGTCATCGTGGCCAACCCGCAGCAGAGGCTTGCGTACACCATCAGGGCGGGCAACAGGTCGATCTGCGCGCCCAGAAAATGTCGAATCCCATCAAACGCAGCTTCCCAGAACACGGCCAGAAACGTCGCGACAAGAACCAGGATGGAGTTGAGGGTTGTCATGGCATCAGGACCCACACTTCTTCGAGGGCGCCGGGGTTTGCGGCCATTTGCACGCGAGCCTCGGTGTACAAGCCGTATTCCACCTGCCTTGAGTCCACTATTTTGCCGATAGGAATTCCCTTGGGAAAGATTCCGCCCAATCCGCTGGTGACCACCCTCTGCCCCGGTTTGAGGATGGCATCCTTGGAAATGTAACTGAGCGTCAGGAGGGAATTATCCAGTGGACCGGCGGCCTCGACGATGCCCGCATCGCGGGTTTCGTTCTCGATGATCGCGGCCACTTTGCAGCTTCTATCTCCGACCAACACCACCTGGGAACGCGTCAGGCTCACGGCGGAAGTCCGGCCGACCAGGCCTGCTGGCGTCAGCACGGGCAGGTCCACCCGCACGCCATCTCTGGAGCCGAGGTCGATTTGGACGGTTCGCCACCAGTTGGCCGGCTCGCGCAGGATGATTTTCGCGAGTTTTAATTTCCACGGCGCTTTTTGTTCCCATCCCAGGAGTTGCCGCAGCCGGGCATTTTCCCGGGCCGTTTCCTCAGTCTGCAATGACTCAAACCGATGCTGTTGTTGTTCGCGGCGCAGGGTTTCGTTTTCCTTGAGCAGTTCGCTTCGGGGGAGCAGCCGTTCGCTGGCTTCGCCTGCGAGTTGGTGCGAGGAATTCGACAGGCCCAGCAGCGGAACAAACACGCTCCCGATCGCGAGCTTGAGTCGCATCACCGCATGGCCCGGAAGGTTCAACAAGACCAAAGCCAGGAACACGACTAAAATCAGTGCTAAATAGTGCGGTCGTCTTATCATTGTGAACAATTGCCAAAGCCTGCAGTGATTCCCAACCGGGGCCGACAGGCCTGGCTGAACCGTTCCCGGTCACACAGGACCCGGGCTGCAGAGGGCGAATGCGGGATTACCTGGAGTTTGTGGAGACGCGCTTGAGGAACTGGAGCTCTTGCAACACCCGGCCTGTGCCTTCGGCGACAGCGCTCATCGGATCGTCGGCGATATGCACGGGCAGGCCGGTTTCTTCGGCCACCAGCCGGTCTATGCCGCGCAACAACGAGCCGCCACCCGCCATGACTATGCCCCGATCGATTAAATCGGCGGACAGTTCCGGCGGACAGCGTTCAAGGGTGATGCGGACGGACTCCAGTATCTGTGAAAGCGGCTCCTGTAAGGCCTCGCGAACTTCTTCGGACCGGATCGTCAGAGTTTTCGGCAGTCCGGCGCTTAAGTCGCGACCCTTTACTTCCATGGTTAATTCCTGCTCCAGCGGAAAGGCAGAGCCAATACGTATCTTAACTTCTTCCGCTGTGCGTTCGCCTATCATCAGGTTATAAGCCCTCTTCATGTGCGCCACGATCGTCTCGTCGAATTCATCTCCGCCTACCCGCAGGCTTCGGCTGAAGACAATACCGGCCAGGGAAATAATGGCAATTTCGCACGTCCCTCCGCCAATATCCACGATCATGTTGCCTGCCGGCTCATGCACCGGCAAACCGACCCCAATGGCCGAAGCCATCGGCTGTTCGATTAAATACACTTCCCGAGCTCCGGCATGAGTGGCGGAGTCTTTAACGGCCCGTTTTTCAACTTCGGTAATGCCTGAAGGAACTGCCACGACGACACGAGGTGCAATCAGCTTTCGATGATGAACCTTTTGAATGAAGTGACGCAACATCGCCTCCGTAATCTCGAAATCGGCGATCACGCCATCTTTCATCGGGCGAATGGCCACGATATTTCCCGGGGTGCGCCCAAGCATTCGTTTGGCTTCTTCCCCGACAGCCAGGACGTTTGTCGTGCCTGCCTGGATTGCAACGACCGAGGGTTCCCGGAGAACGATTCCTCGATCACGGACGTACACCAGGGAATTGGCCGTGCCAAGGTCGATCCCAATGTCGTTGGAAAACAGGGTTTTAACTTGCGCAAACATGAATTGCCTAACGCAGAGCATAAATTAAGAGCGGGCGAGCAAACAGGTCAAGATTATTAACCCCCCTTAGCCCGCCGGCTTGTCGCAGGGTTCAAGTGATTGAGTGGCTGGTTCATACGTCCGCCACTTGGTTTTCCCGCGCCGCGGTTTTTGGAATCCATTACCAACTTTTGTGTGAAAGTGGAGCTTTCGAGGCAGGACTAGGGGCCCTGGAGCTTCAGTGAACCAGCGCGCGCCACCATGCCAGGCCCGCAATGAAAACACTGAGAGCGGCGCCAAACAGATTCGCAGCCGCATTGTGCGCCACCCGCGGAGTCAGTCGCATCAATCCCCCGAGCAATAGCCCTGTCAGAAATCCCCCCGCATGCGCCACCAGGTCGGTTCCCGGTCCGGAGCCCAGCAAAAGAAACAGCATGAGCCCGGCAATCAATCCTCCGAGCATTGGTTTCCATGCGCGCCTGTTTCCGTAAAAAGTCGACCCTGCCTGCGCCGCGAGCAAACCCAGGCAACCCATCACCATCCCCGACGCGCCAAGGCTTCGATGTCCCGGATCCATGATCCAGGTCAGGACATTTCCCCCGGCGCCCGCAAGGAACGCCCCCAGCAGACCCACGCCGGTTCCATAAACCCCCATCGCAAGACCAAGCAGCACCAACCCAAAACCGGCATTGGCAGCGAGGTGGCCGAAGTCTGCATGAAGGAACATCGCCGTGAACAATCGCCACCATTGCCCCCGGCTGACAGCGGCGCTGTCCATGATCCCCGCGCTCCGCAAATCCAGCCGCCGGGCATCCAGCCAATACACCATGCAAATTGCTGCCACCCACGCCAGGCTGGCCCAGTCGAACAGCACTTCGGGCCGTATCGTCTGCCGCCACGGCCATTGGAAATTCTCGATCCGATACTGCCGGAGATGTTCCAGGGCACGATCCGCATCGGGCCTGGCGACGATCAAGCCCCAACCGTCGTGCGGCGAGCGATCGATGACGCTCTGAATCTCCTGGCTCAGGAGCACCAGGCTCCAATCCATTGCCTGGCGCCGGGAGCGCGCGGGGATTCGGAACGTGTCGGATTCGCTCGGTTGTATCACAGGGATGGCGGCGCGCCACGACAATGATAAATACAAAGTGAGAATGCGCAACCCGGCGCGGGACCTGGCGTGCGCTGTTAGACAAATGCGCCAGCACATGGAGTGCGCGCGCTTCAGCGCCGCTCTGCCGTTTCCCTGGGGAAAACAGGGGGGTTGCTTGGAACCCTTTCTGCTTTAGGTTTGCACCGGGCATGCAGGGCGGGCGTGGCGCCAGGGGCGCGATCAGTGGATTCGTCGAAATTACGATTGCATAGACGATGAAAATGATTCAACCGAACTGTCGGGTCCAGTTTGCGGCCGAAGATATGGATTTCATTCTTTCGGTCCTCGGCAACCGGATTGGCACTTCTGAATGCCTCATCCAATTGCTCTCCAATCAGGAGTCAAGGGATTTGATCCTGGATGACGAAGCGCTATTCCATGCGCTGCTGGAGAGGCACGGGTGCCTGCGCGTTTCGAGCCGCTTTTATTTTTACATTCTGGTCAGAAATGTCTTTCGGCGATCCGGCATCGAAGATCGCGCCGTGGCGGATTACGTGGCCGAGGTCCTGGCCGAATTTGCTCGCGCGGAGCGGACCCATTGCGTTCTTCCGGGCCAGACCAATCCGCTGGATTACTTTTTTGAAATGCTGACGGCATTGCAGAAGGCGGATGACCGGACCAGTTTCTATATTCGGGCGCACATCGGGAATTACTCGCTCTTCCTATCGGGCGTCTTTCCAGACCGGGTGCGATTTCGCGCCGAGGCCCGCGGCTTTCCAGACCTGAAATACTATGAAGCCCTGGGCCGGACACAATTCCGGGTCGCCAGGGACCACCGGCTGGCGCATCGCTATGAACTGACGGAGATCTTCGATATCCTGTCGGAACGATTCGAGACGACGCGGCTGGCTCTCAACGACATCGCGGACCGGTTGTTTTCGATTGGGGACAAGAGCTTTCCCCTCGATCAGGATCCTGCCTCGTGATTTGTGGTGCGAAGCGAGAGGTCAGGGTTCGAAGGTTCAACAGTTTAGGTTCTTCTTCCTTGGGCGTTGGATGTTGGTTGCCCGATGTTCAACGACGGCGGATAAAGAAACCCTCACCCCATCCCTCTCCCATCGGATGGGAGAGGGGGACGGTACTCACGCGTGGGATGACAAGGTGCGATTGTGACGAACGCGTCGACGACTTCTCCCTCTCCCGTCGGACGGGAGAGATGTTCTCTGTCTTAGAAAGTGTTTTTTCATAAAAGTTATTTACACAGGATGAGGGGTGGCAGGGTTGAGCATTTGGAGAACCCAGGAGCCATGAGCAAGCTGGTTTTTCTGATGGAGTTCGGGATTATAGGGGGTGCGGTCCTGCCACATTTTCCAAAGTATCTTTAACCAACGATGCCCCA
>DASRKU010000282.1:0-12695 GCA_035648815.1 Verrucomicrobiia bacterium
AAGTGGTGGCGCCGAACAAGGCCGTGCCGTTGAAATTCCATTGATAGCTGAGGGGCGCCGTGCCGCTCGCTACCACAGAGAACGAAGCGTTCTGACCCTGCCCCACCCCCTGACTGTGGGGCTGGGTCGTGATCGCCGGCGGAACATAGACCGTCAACGTCGCCGCGGCGCTCGTCACTGAACCTGCAAGGTTTGCTACCACCACCGTGTAGTTGCCAGCGGCACCCGTTCCAACGTTGTTGAGCGTGAGCGTTGAACTGGTGCCCGCGCTGCCCAACGATGAGCCGTTAAAAAACCACTGATAGCTGAACGATCCTGTGCCGCTCGCTACCACAGAGAACGAAGCGTTCTGACCCTGCCCCACCCCCTGACTGAGGGGCTGGGTCGTGATCGCTGGCGGAAAGACGACGGTCAAGGTCGCGCTGGAACTCGTCACCGAACCTCCAGCATTGGTTACCTTCACCGAGTAAGTTCCCTGATCGGTCGCTTGGACGTTGGCAATGGTGTAACTGCTTAGAGTCGCCCCGGGAATATTCGAGCCATTCTTGAGCCACTGATAGGTCATGGTGGTTCCGCTGGAGGCAACCACCGTGAGGGTCACTGTGCCCTGAAACCGGACAGTCTGGCTCAAAGGTTGGACAGTGATGAATGGGGGCGGACCGCCCGCAGCACAGGGTCTTGCCAGTAATAGGCCGAACAAAAACAAGCACATAGCTGTCTTTTCCAGCCACCAGTTCAAAAGTAGTCTGTTTCTCATGCCAAGTGCATAAGGACAGTGAGCTACTGCTATGCCACTGCCTAAAAGTGGTACGTCAATTTGAGACGAAAACTGCGCCCGTCTTGCTCGATAATGTCCTGCACATGGAAACCGGAGGCGGGATCCCCGTATTTGCGATCCAAAACGTTGTAAACGCTGGCTGAGAATTCGATGTTCTTGATCAGATTCTGGCTGAACAGCGTCAAGTTAACGAGGCCATAACCCGCCGCATCCTCACCTTGCACGGTAATTGGCTGACCGCTTGCGTCGGTGGTGTTGTGGAGGGTTCGCCGGTTGCTGGCATACCGAAATTCCACGCCTGCGAAGATTTTGTCCTTTAGCAGCGGCACGCTGAGATTGAATTTGACCAGATGGTTGGGCGAATCCGGCATCTCCCAGGCCACCGACGAATTCCTGGTGGTGTCCTGAAACGAATAGCTCGCCCGGCCGCGAATTCCGCTGGCCCAGAAACCTTCGAGGGCAAGCTCCATACCTTTGGTGTCCGCGTCAAAGTTGGTGAAGCTCCCACTGTCAAAAACGATCAGATGGTTCATTTGATTGTAAAAGCCGTCGAGGGAAGACCGCAGATGCCGTCCGATTTCCTGCTCGTACACCAACTCATAGCTGGTGATCTCCTCTGGCTTGATGTTTTGGAACCGCGAATCGCTCAGCTCCGTAAAATTTGGCGCCCGAAAGGCGGTGCCGTAAATGGCTTTGACCGTCGATCCTTTGAGCGGATTATAGATCAATGCCAGGCGCGGATCGAACGAGGGATCGAAATTGCCGTATTGATCATAGCGCACGCCACAGTTGAAATGGAGGTTTGTCAGCACGGCAAAATCGCCTTGGAAATAGACCCCGTGACTTTGCTGGTTGCGGATAACCGGAACCTGGCCGGAAATGCGCTGCTCCTGAAGGAAGTCGTCCCGGTATTCCCCGCCCAGGGTGATGACGTGCCGGTCCCATAAGGTTTTGCTGAGTTGCAGTTCCGCACCCCACCATTCGCCCGAGTCCTTCTCGGTGGAAAACGCGCTGAAGACCAGATTAGTGCCGACCAACAGAGATTGCGGATAGCCAATGTCGTGAGTATAACGGTCGTAATAAATCTGCGCGGTGACATCCACCACCTCCGGAAAGCTGTGAGCGTATTTCAGCGCGGTATAACTCTGCTCATCAATGGTGCACAGGCGCGGATCGTTGAATGTCGTGAGGTCAAATTGCGCCGTCGGGTTTACTTTCCGGCGGTGGTTGAACGCACCCTCCAAGGTGAAATCACTATAGCCCAGCGAACCAAAGAAACTGCCGAACGAATCGGCATCCATGTCCTCTGCCACTCCGTTATTTTGAGCCGGCGTATTGAACTCCCTGTAAAACAGGCGCTCCGCGCCTTCGCTGTCGTAGAGGGTGCCGGAGAGCAGCACCTGCACTCCGTTGGTGAACAGGTTTCCGACGGTCACCCGGCCCTTGTAAGTGTCAAACGCCCCGTAATCGAAAGAAGCCTCGACGCCGTTTAGCTGTTTGCCCTGCCGGGTAATCACGTTGATTACACCGAAGAAGGCGTTGTTGCCGTATAGCACTGAGCCGGGGCCGCGAATAACTTCGACCCGGTCAATCAGATCAACATCGAGGATGAAGGCCGTGTCAACGAACGCGCCGTCGGTCAGGTTGTTATTGACGCGATGCCCGTCAATCAGCAGCAACATCCGGCTGTTGAAATCGCCCAGACTGACTCCCCTTGCTCCCACGAACGCGTAGTTGCGGTCATACGATATGTTAAAGCCCTGCAAGCTCTGCAGGACGTCCGCCAGGGTTCGATGGCCATATCGCTTGATTTCGTCAGCCGTAACGACGGTAACGGAAGAGGGCGCTTCCGTCATTTTTTGCTCGAGCTTGGACGCGCCGTACACCTTCGGAACTTCTATCTCCATCAGCGATTCCAGCGGGAGTTCGGTCAGATCAGCCGCTTTTGGCTTGGTATTGATCTCCGCCGATGGCGCGTCAAGGGTGAGGGAAAGGGCGAGGATTGGGAACGCTCGTCGCATGAGCCTGGAGCACGCAAGAAATGCGCCAGCATGGGTGGGGCGGTGAGACCGACTCAGCGTGCTTATGCTTATGCCTTGAGAGAATCACCCCGGTTTGGGCGTTGGCAAGCCTTTTTTGGGTTCTTCCGGGAAGTTGGGGAAGTTGGTGTCTGAAGACGTGAAGTGCGGATTTCCGCCACCCCCAAAGGGTGTGCTCAAGCCACCGTGAAACCGTTGGCTCGACCTCCCTGCAAAGTTCTCTCTCTGACCCAGTCTCCTTTTGAACTCCCGCCGCAAACTTTACCTTGCGTTCTGAATCAACCTGAGGGGAAATGAAATCGAGCGAACCGAAGAGCGAGGAAAGCCCCGCCCAAGCAACTCAACCGTTCATGCATTTGCGCGCGACACCAATTTTAGGCCTGAGTCTGGCCTGGCTGCTGACCGTCGGCGGTGGCCGCGCGCAGGAGACCCCACCTACCGAGTACAAACTCAAGGCTGCGTTCCTTTTCAATTTTGCGAAATACGTCGAATGGCCGCCGGCGGCCTTTGCCGAGGCAACGTCACCCATGGTCATCGGCATTCTGGGCGAGAATCCCTTCCGCGACGACCTCGAACCAACGATCCGGGACAAAACTATCAATAACCGCCCGTTGGTGATCAAGGAGTTTCGGTCGCCGGCGGAAGCGACGAACTGCCACATCCTTTTCATCAGCACCTCCGAAAAACAGCGGCTGCCGGAGATTCTGAAGAGCCTCCACGGGACCAGTGTGCTGACCGTGGGCGAAACGGACCGTTTCACCGAAACCGGCGGCATGATCAATTTCGTCACAGAAGGGAACAAAATCCGCTTCCAGATCAACGTCGAGGCGGCGAAGAGCGCGGGCTTGAAGGTCAGTTCCAAGCTGTTGAGCCTCGCCTCGCGTCCGGCGCGCTAACGCCGGCGACTCTCCCATAAACGCGGATCGAAGCTCATCAATCAATTTGTTGTGGAATGGGGTGCGCAAGGCTCCACCTTTAAAGCTGAACCTGGTCGGCGTCCAAGAGGATTAGGGCAATAGCGGTTTTGGCCCCGCGGCGGATTTTCGCAGCGCCTCGCCATATCCGCAGCTATACCGGGACACCGCCAGGCAGTTGCGGTCGCTAACAGCGCACGTGGCACGTGTTCTGCAGATATGCTCATCCTACGTGAGAACATGTTTAAATGTGCCAGACATGGAGCGAACCTGTCCGATTGCGGGACAGGAGGTTGTTCTGATCCTCATTTTCAACGACTCGCACTTCTTTGGACTGATGAGCGCGCGTTCGACAACCTCCAGTTCCAGCGCGCCCTCGAGCATGAATGGAAACTCATAGCGTGCGGGAACAACCCCTGGAACAATGAAATCATCCCGAGACCTCCCCATTCAACAGAAGATGTTGGTGATGACACTACTCATCTGCGGCGCGGTCCTCTGCGTGGCTATCACCGCGCTCTTCACCTTCCAAGTCCTGAACTTCCGCTCCAACTTTCAGCGCGACACTGCCACCTTGGCGGCCGTCATCGCCAACAACAGCACGGCCGCGATGGCCTTCAAGGATGACGAAGCCGCGACCGAGGTGGTGGGTTCCCTCCAGGCCAAACCCACCGTGGTGGCGGCCTGCCTGATTTTACCCGACGGCTCCTTGTTCGCCCACTTCGGAAAGGCGGAGGATGCCAAAGCGTTGTCGCAGTTTCCGCGCGCGGGAGAATACCGTTTCACCGGCGGACATCTCCTTCTCACCCAACCGGTCAAGTGGAAGGGGGAGCAGGTGGGCACACTTTACCTGCGGTCGGACTACGAGCAAACATTTCTGAAGCTGCTCGGTTTCTATGGGCTGGTCGTTGTGGGCATCGTGGTCGTGTCCATCAGTTTGGCAGTGTTCCTTTCAAGCCGGTTGGGACGCAGTATTACTCATCCTATCCTCCAGTTGGCGCGGACCGCCCAAATTGTCGGTGAGGAAAAGGACTACTCGGTGCGCGCGGTGGTGAGCAGCCGGGGCGACGAACTTGGTCGGCTCACGGAGTCCTTCAACGAGATGCTCAGCCGCATTCAGAGCCAGGATGCCGCGCTCAGCCTCTCGCAACAGAAAATGGAAGCGTTGATTAATTCGATTGATGGCATCGTCTGGGAGCGCTCACCGGATAGAATCCGGTTCACCTTTATCAGCCGCCAGAGTAAAGACATTCTCGGTTATGAGCCTCAGGCGTGGCTGGACCAGCCAAACTTTTGGGAGGAGAAACTGCAGTCGCAAGATGCCGCCAAAGCCATCCGGACCGGCCACGACATGGCTGCCCAGGCTCAGCCCTACACCTACGAATACCGGATGATTGCCGCCGATGGCCGGACCGTGTGGATCCGGGAGAGCGGCACGGTGCTGGTGGAGAAAGGCCAGCCGGTGGCCATGCGCGGCATCTTCCAGGATGTCACCCGGCAAAAATTGGACGCGGACCAACTGGACAAGCTCAACCGGCAGCTGATGGGCACCTCCCGGCTTGCGGGCATGGCCGAAGTGGCCACGGGCGTGCTGCACAATGTCGGCAATGTGCTCAACAGCGTCAGCGTGTCCGCCACCCTGGTGACCGAGGGCTTGCGGCGCCTGAAGGTCTCTGATTTGCGCCGTGCCACGGCCATCTTGCGCGAGCAAAACGGCCACCTCGCCGAATTCCTGACCGCCGACCCGAAAGGAAAACTCATTCCCGACTATCTCGCCACGGTGGCGGACCAGTTGGCCAGCCAGCAGACCAAGTTGATCGCGAAAATGGACTCCGTCGGCCAGCATATCGAACACATCAAAGAGATTGTGGCGATGCAGCAGAGCTATGCCAAGGTGTCCGGCGTCTATGAAAATCTGGCGGCGTCAGGATTGGTTGAAGATGCCTTGCGGATGAATACCGCGGCGTTTGACCGACATCACATCGACTTGGTGCGGGAGTTTGCTGACAACACACCGCCGGTGCGCGTGGACCGGCACAAGGTGTTGCAGATACTCATCAACCTCCTCCGCAACGCGAAGTATGCCATGGATGCGCAGAGCGGACTCGCCAAACGCTTGGTCGTCCGGGTGGGGATGGGGTCCCCCGACCAGGTAAAAATCACCATCGCCGACAATGGTGTCGGAATTGCCCCGGAGCACCTGACCAAGATTTTCAACCACGGTTTTACGACTAAGAAGGACGGCCACGGCTTCGGCCTCCATAGCGGGGCCAACGCCGCCAAAGAAATGGGTGGCACCCTCACGGCCCACAGCGATGGCCTCGGCAAAGGCGCCGAGTTTACTCTCGCATTACCCACCACTGCATCCGCCCGGCAAGAAGAAAACCCAGCAACACAAAGGAATTCATGGAAAGCACAGCCCTTCAACCAAACCATCGCATCCTGATCGTTGACGACAACACGAGCATCCACGCCGACTTCCGGGATATCCTTTGTCCGGACAACTCGGACGAGGCCGCTGCGAATGAAATGGAAGCGGTACTGTTCGATAGGGACAAGCCGGCGGCGGATCAGATGCGTTTTGATTTGGATTGCGCTTGCCAAGGCCAGGAGGCCTTGGAGCTGGTGAAGCGGGCGCTGGCGGAGAACCGGCCTTACGCCCTGGCCTTCGTGGACGTGCGGATGCCGCCCGGGTGGGATGGCGTTGAAACCATTGCGCGCATCTGGGAAGTTTACCCCGAACTCCAGATCGTCGTTTGCACCGCGTATGCCGATTATTCGTGGGAAGAAATGCGGGCCAAAGTCGGCCAACCCGACAACCTGCTCATCCTCAAGAAGCCGTTCGACAACATCGAAGTGCAGCAAGTCGCGCACGCTTTGACCAAAAAATGGCTGCTCAACTTCCAGGCGGGTTTACAGATGGCTGAACTCGCGCAGGCCAACGCGGCGCTGGCCATTTCCGAAGAGCGCTTCTCCAAGGCGTTTCACGAGAGTCCCCTTCCCAGCGGCATCCAGAGCTTCCCCGATCAACGCTTCGTGGACGTCAATCAACGCCTCGCCGAGGTCACCGGGTACCGCCTCAAGGAGATGATTGGCCGCACCCCGGCGGAGTTGTTCCTGTGGGAGAAACCTGAGGTTGCGGATCAGTGGTATGAGGGTTTGTTACGGCAGGAGTTGGTGCGGGATCAGGAGGCCAACATCCGCAACCAGGCGGGCGCGTTGTGCGAGATGCGGGTTTCCCTGTCCCCGATCACGTTGGGCGGCCAGCCCCACTTGCTGCTGCTGGCCCAGGACATCTCGGAGCGGGCTTTGTTGGAGCGCCAACTGCGTCACGCCCAGAAGATGGAGGCCATCGGTCAGTTGGCCGCTGGCGTGGCCCACGATTTCAACAATATCCTCACGGTGATCCAAGGGCACGCCGGCCTAATGCAGCAGACATTAAACTCTGACAGTCCGCAAAAGAAATCGGTGGAACAGATCATCAGCGCGGCTGCCCGTGCCACCACGCTCATCCGGCAACTGCTGATGTTCAGCCGCAAGCAGGTGATGCAATTCCGGCACCTAGACCTCAACGACATCTTGCGCAACGCCATCAAGATGCTCGAAAGGCTGGTGGGCGAACACGTGCAGATCGACTTTCGTCCTCAGAGCCCGATTCCCGCCATACACGCCGACAGCAGCATGATGGAACAAATCGCCATGAACCTGGCGGTCAACGCCCGGGATGCCATGCCCAATGGCGGGCGGGTTTCCATCACCACCTTGCTACAGACCATCCATCGCGCCCCCACGCCCATGGATCCTGAACGACGGGAGGGGGATTATGTTTGCCTGACCTTCAGCGACACCGGCATCGGAATGGATACGCATGTTCTCAGCCGGATCTTTGAGCCGTTCTTCACCACCAAGGCCGTCGGGAAGGGCACCGGTTTGGGCTTGTCCACGGTTTTCGGTATTGTCCGGCAGCACCAAGGCTGGCTGGAGGTGGAGAGCAAACCGAACCAAGGTACCACTTTTCGGATCTATTTTCCGGCGAGCCGACAAGCAGCCAAACAAACGGAACTAGTGGTTGATACCCCCCTGCATAGCGGTCACGAAACCATCCTCGTGGCCGAAGATGAAGACGCCTTGCGCGAGATGGTGGTTCAGGTTCTCAAGATTCAGGGTTATACCGTGCTGGAAGCTGCTTCCGGCTGCCATGCGCTTGAGGTGTGGGAACAAGCAAACCGTCCGGTTGACTTGCTGATCACCGACATGGTCATGCCGGGAGGCATCATGGGTAGCGAGCTCGCGGAACGCCTCTCGAGTCAATGTCCCCGCCTCAAGGTGATTTACACCAGCGGCTACAGTCCTGGCATGGCGGGCAGGGATGCTTCGCTGTTGGGAGCTCGAAACTTCCTGCCCAAGCCCTACTCGATTGGCAAATTGGCACAATTCGTCCGTGAATGTCTCGACACCGTGGGGAAGCAAAATTGAATTCTACCTCAAGCTGGGTCCTGCCAGTGCTGGTCGCCACGCACTGAGGCATCTCAAGCGCCAGGTCATGGGGCGCGAGGTGGTGGACGTGATTACGAAAGGCAAGCTGGATTTCGGCCCCTCGGAACAGATTTTCTACGGTGAATTCGATGGACGCCGGCGCAAGGGCGTGCCGGTGAAGATCATTGGCGAGTGATTCCCGGCCCCTTGTCTCCGTCGAGCAGGTGTTGCAGTTTGTTAAGGTCGGCTTCGGATGGGACTGATCGTCCTGTCTCCCAATGCCAAACCGTCACTGGGCAAACATTCAAGGCCTCCGCCAAATCCTCCTGCGTGAAGCCCAGTCGGCGGCGGGCGTTGGCAATACGTTGAGGCACGCTTTGGGCTTCCGGCTCGGGGTCATATCCCAAAAATCCGATGATTCGGGGAATAAACTGGATGGCTGGCGTTGTGATTCCGCGCTCCCAATTCTGAATGGTCCCCCGATCAACCTTCAACAGCTTGGCAAGCGCCTGTTGAAACAGGTGCCGCTCGATTCTGACCTTCTTGAGGTGCTCCCCAATGGTCCTCGGCTGTGCCGGGGCCTCTTGCGTGCATTTCCAACGCGTGGGATACGGGCAACGTAAGACTTTGATGTGCAGATGGCAAAATGGCAACGCATGCCACCGCCAGCGTTTATATCAATGACGCCGAGAGCGGGTTGCTTCAGGACTACGATGACTGGCTTGAAAAACTCGCGCCTCACGAGCCGACGTCGCAGTACCGGCACAATCGCACCGGCGAAGACAATGCCGACGCGCACATGAAGCGGCAGGTCATGGGGCGCGAAGTTGTGGTGGCGATTACGAAGGGGCGATTGGACCTGGGGCCGTGGGAGTAGATTTTTTACGGAGAATTTGACGGACGCAGACGCAAGCGGGTGCTGGTGAAAATGATTGGAGAGTGAGGCGGAGGTTGGAAGGGCGAAATTCGAAGTGCGAAGGACGAACGGCTCCGGGGTTTCAGGTTTCAGCGCCGTAGGCGCGGTATATTTGTAGAATCGTATGGCACAGATGCATTTCAAGCCGCAGGCCAGTCGTATTGAACCCCAGTTCCATTGCCAAATTCACTTGTCTATCCTCCGCGCGCAAGATAGGAAAGTGGGATGCGAAACCCCAATTTTTCCGCGTCCGCTTCGATCTCTCGCCGCCGATTCATCTACCTTTCCGCCCTGGCCGCGGGGGCAACTGCCTTGCCCGGATGCCTGGCCGGCTCTCAGCGCCGCCTCGCCGCCAATGACAAACTAAACATCGGCGCCATCGGCATCGGCGGAAAGGGCGGGAGCGACGTCGAGATGTGCTCCAGCGAAAATATCGTCGCTCTTTGCGACGTGGATGAGAACCACAGCGCGGGCGTGCGGAGGAAATATCCCCAGGCGAAATTTTACCGGGATTACCGGAAGATGCTGGAGGCCGAAAAATCGCTGGATGCGGTGATTATTGCCACGCCCGATCACACCCATGCGGTGATTGCGACGATGGCGATGCAGTCGGGCAAAAATGTGTATTGCCAGAAGCCGCTGACGCAGACGATTTATGAAGCGCGGGCTTTGCGCCAGCTGGCGGGCAGCACAAAGGTGATTACGCAGATGGGAAACCAGGGAAGCGCCGATGATGGTTTGAGGCGGGCGGTGGAAGTGATTCAGGCCGGGATCATCGGCCCGGTGCGCGAGGTTTATGTGTGGAGCAGCCGGCCGGTGTGGATGCAGGGAGTGGACCGGCCGCCGGGAGCTGATGCAATCCCTTCGACGCTGGATTGGGATGGCTGGATTGGGACGGCCCCGATGCGGCCTTACAAGCGCGGGGTTTACCATCCATTCAACTGGCGGGGATGGCTGGATTTTGGGACGGGGGCGTTGGGCGACATGGCGTGTCACACGGTGAACATGCCTTTCCGCGCGCTCAAGCTCGGGTACCCGGTCGAGGTGGAGGCGCAATTGCCCCTCACCAACAGTGAAACCTATCCTTTGAAATCGCGGATTCGCTTTCAGTTTCCGGCGCGCGAAGGTCTGCCGCCGCTGACATTCTGGTGGTATGACGGAGGCAATTTGCTGCCCGACCCCCATCCATGGCACATCCAGGATTGCAGCAATAAACCGCCGCGGGAAGTCACCGCCGATGTCGAAGGCCTGCTCGAAAAAGTGCCGGACAGCGGCTGCTTGTTGATCGGCGACAAAGGCAAAATCTTTGCGCCCGACGATTACGGCACCCGGTTTTTCCTGAAATTGTCCGACGAAAAGGAATTCACCAACGGCAAGGACCACGAGGCTGTAAAGGCGATCCCGCACACGATCGTGCTGAATCCATTCCAGGGCGACAATGATCTGCGGCATCACCAGGAGTGGATCGCCGCCTGCAAGGGCGGACGCCCCGGCTACTCCAATTTCGACGTTGCCGCTTACCTGACCGAAATCATTTTGCTGGGTTGCGTCGCGCTGCGCGTGGGCAAGAAACTGGAGTGGGACGGCCCGAATATGCGCGCCACCAACGCCCCTGAAGCCGCGCAATACATCCATCGCGAATACCGAAAAGGCTGGGAACTGTAAGTTGGTCGAGGGTCGAAGGTCGAGAGGCGAGGGACTCCAAGCCGGAGGCTTGACAGATAGTAGCCGGTGGTTGAGCGACGCCGTAGCGCAGCGGAGGCGGGAGCGATACCACCGGATATCACGCCCCAAATTTCTCATCGACCCAGAAGGGGTCGCAGAACTCTGGCATCCCTCCAGGATGGAGAAATTACTCCGTCGATACCGGAGGTCTGCGCTAGCGCTGCGACCTCCGGCTACTATCTGCCAACCCTTCGGGTTGTTTTGAGCCTCTCACCTTCTTCGGCGTCCAGAAATCCTGCCAGTGCAAGCCCGCTTCCCGCACCATCCGGAAGCCATACTCCAGCGTGCCGACATCGCGATCGGCGTTGTTCGTGCCAAAGGTGAACTTGCACCCTGCGGCCTTGGCTCTTTGGATGAACGCAAGGTGGGGCAGTTGATAGCGACTGTTGATTTCTATGGCAATGTGGTGAACTGCAGCCGCTGTGATCACCCTGTCCATTCGGTCTTCGGTCCATAGCCGGTCGTATTCGGATGCGATGGCTTCCGGCAGAAACGTGGGGTTCACGTAAATCTGAATGGGCTCGCTATTCAGGATTTTCACCGTCCTGTCCACGAGCATTTCCATGAATGCCTCCTTGTCCTTGATTTCAGGGACTTCGTTCGTAATCCACAGGCGCATCCGGCGGCCGCTGTCGTCGACAATGGTCATCGCGTCGGTAAATACGTAATCGAATCCCGCGATGGCTTCCCTGGAGAACATCTGCACCCATTCGCGGCCTTCGGCCTGCATCGCCACAAACGCCGGCTTGCCTTGCATTGTGTGCAGATAATCATAAATGCCGGCGTCGTTTGTGACCTGGAAATTCAAGCCGCAGTTGACGGCAATCCCAAAGAACACGCCCGATTGACGCGATGCCGCAAGCGCCTCGTCGATGGTCAAGCCGCCCTTGAGATGGACGTGATAGTTCACGATGGGATAATTGGCCGCGCCGAGTCGGATGATGTCCTTCTCGTACTCGGTCAGGGGCGCGGCAGCGGGGCCCGCGCCGGGCGGCTCGTCCGGAAGCCGCTGGACGCGCAAGTGCCGAAAAAAGACTTTGCTCCCTGCATTGTGGCATTGCAGCGCGAAAGTTCCATGATCGAGCCGGCGCCCGGGATGTTCGGGAACATCCGGCGCGGTCTCAGGCTCGGTGTAATCCACGACGAGCGCGTCATTGACCCGAATTTGAATTTGCTTGCCCTGGACGCGGATGTTCAACACGAACCACTCGTCCTCCTTTGCTAGCGCTTTGTAGACATTGCGAATTCCATAGAGGCTGCCCGTAAGCTTGTTTTCGATGTAGCCGCCCTCTCCGCCGCGGACATTGAGCACTTGCGCCTCGAATCCTTTCTCGGGCCAGCCCTGGCGTTGATAGGCCGTGTGGAAATAAATCCCTGAATTGGCGCCGTGATGCGTCATGACTTCCGCGCTGAATTCGAAATTCCTGAAGTCGGCATTTCCATTGGGGCCGACGTAAAACAGGTGGGAGCGCGGGCCGGAGCAGGTGATCATTCCGTTGGTCACCTGGAAGGATCCGGGCCGCTCGCTGGGTCTCCAGCCATCCAGCGTCTTGCCATCGAAAAGATCCTGCCATTCCTGGGCCGGTGCGGATGCCATGCCGAGGAGAAACACCCCGAGGACGCCGGCGAAAAATGAGTGCATGGCGCACGTTTAACACCCGGAAGCGGGCAACGCAACGCATTTGGTTTTGCGGCGAACCTCTCCCAATCAAGCTTGCCACCTCGACCACGCGGCTCAATCATTGACCTATGATCGAAACGATAAAGCACCTTGGACCCGCCTGCCGCATCATTGCCAGCGCCGTGTTCATCTCCGTCATTATCGGAACCCAGGCCTGTTCAGCGAC
>DASRKU010000283.1:0-3386 GCA_035648815.1 Verrucomicrobiia bacterium
AAGGCAAGGGCGTTGTCCGGTTGCGAATCGATGATGCGATGGCGCTGGCCGAAAAGGTCTGGCAGAATCCGGACGCCGCCCGCTCCAACCTGATGGCCCGGCTCGAAAAAGCCTATCCTCCGCCCCCTCCCGCGGCGCCTCCCAAACCCAGTCCATTCGAATGAGATTCGCGGCAAGGCAGGCCTCAGAATGACCGCATCCGAGTCCACGGCGAGTTCGCCTGTCGCGCCGGTCTCCGACGCGGACAGCCTCAACGCGTCCTGTCGCTGGCCTTTGCTGGTGCTGTTCATCAGCGCCGCCGGCTGGGCGGTCCTGGCGTCTTTTTTTCAATTAATCGCCTCCATCAAATTTCACTCTCCCGATTTTCTTGCGGATTCTCCCTGGACGACGTACGGGCGGGTCCATGACGCGGCAGGCAGCGCGTTGCTTTATGGATTTGGAATTCAAGCCGGGCTGGGGATCGCGCTGCGCATCTGCACCGGCACGGCAACCCTGCCTGCGGCGCGGCAATGGATCGTGACGTTTGGAGCCACGCTCTGGAACCTGGGCGTGCTCGTCGGGATCGTCGGCATCCTGGGCGGGGACAACACCGGGTACGAGAATCTGCAATTGCCCCACTATGCGGCCATGCTCTTGTTCGTGGGATACCTGCTGGCCGGAGTGACCATTGTGTTCACGTTGCATGGACGCCGGCAGCCATGCCTTTCATCACCGCAGTGGTTCGTCCTGGCGGCGATGTTTTGGTTTGCGTGGATCTTTACGACCGCGACCTGGCTGCTCCTGCTGTCGACAGTTCGAGGCGTGGAACAATCGGTCATTGATTGGTGGTATTCCGGAAACCTGACCGTCGTCTGGCTTGGGTTGGTTGGACTGGGAACGGGACTGTATTTCCTTGAGGAATCCCGGGACGCAGCCGGCACGCGAGATTATCGCCCCCTGTTCGTGTTCTGGACGTTGATTCTGTTTGGCAGTTGGACGGGAATTCCAAGCGGCGCGCCGGTCCCGGTCTGGATGCCGACCCTGAGCATGATTGCGACGCTGGCCCTGGCGGTTCCTCTCCTCACGATCGCAGTCACGGTTTACGGCGGCCAACCAGGGCTGCGTGGAAATTCCAATAGCCGTGCCGGATCCCGCTTCATTCAATTTGCCCTGGCCGCCTGGGTGGCGGCCACGGCATTGAAAGTCATCTCCGCATTGCCTGAGGCGGCATCCCGCATCGACTTCACATGGTTTATGACCGCGCAGGCCGAACTGAACACGTACGGTTTTTACGCGATGATGATGTTCGGCGGGATTTACTGGATTGTGCCGCAAGTCACCGGGATGGAATGGCCGCTGCGGAAAGCTGTGGGCGTTCACTTCTGGCTGGCGGCGGCGGGCGTGCTTTTAATCGTGCTTCCCCTGGCCATCGGAGGTGTTGCGCAGGGTATGAAGTTGAATCATGCGTCGATTCCCTTCATTGACGTCACGGCTGCGACACTGCCGTACCTGCGAGTGAGCACGATGGGAGATGTTTTGATTTTCATCGGTCATCTGCTTTTTCTATCCAATTTACTTGCTGTGACGGTGCGAGTCGTGCGCGCCTGGGGCATGCCGCGATACCGGTCCGTGATGATGGAACCAAGCGCCGGGGAGGTGGAACCATGAAATACGGAGCTCTGGTTTTCCTGAGCGCCTTTCTTGCGCTGGCGGCATCGTGGGGAGGTCTCATCCTGGCGCCACAAATCCAGGTTGGGCGCGGCCAGCAGGAAACCAATGCCGTGAACTCGGCGGAGCTCTATCCTCAAGCCCGTCCCGGATTGGCCCGCCAGGGCCTCTCGGTGTATCGGGCCAATGGCTGCGCCGATTGCCATACACAGCAGGTGCGGCAAACAGGAAGCCAATGCGACGTCGTGCTGGTCGATGCGGGCACCAACGCCGAGGCACTCGCCGAAGCGTTGATGAAGGCGAATGTGGGAATTTCGAAAGCGAGCGCCGCGGGCCTTGCCGTCGGGCTGCCAAAGCCAATTCTGCGCCGTGTGCCCGCGAATTTAGCCAAGTCCACAGTCAGCGCGATCCAATCGGTTGGCGCAAAGGGAAAGGTCGAGATTGTTGCGCTGGGGCCGGACATTGCCCGCTCGTGGGGGCCGAGACGGAATGTGGCGGCCGATTACCTGTTTGATGACCCGGTCCTGCTCGGATCCCAGCGCATCGGGCCGGACCTTGCGAATGTCGGGCTGCGGCTGCCCGATCCGACCTGGCACCTGCGTCACCTGTATGAGCCGCGGTCGGAGGTGAAGGGGTCTCTGATGCCGCCATACCGATTCCTTTTTGAACGGCGCAAAACCGGGCCGCATCCTTCATCTGAAGCACTGCAGCTATCCGGAAAATTGGCGCCGCCGGCTGGATGGGAAATCGTGCCGCGGCCCGAAGCGCTGGCGCTTGTGGCCTACTTGCGAAGTTTGCGCTCGGACACGCCGTTATTTGAAGCGCCGATGAGTTCGTCCGCGCCGGCGCAAACCAATGCCCCCGCCCGATGAACTCTGACCCGGTCCAGGACATCCTGACAGCCGGCGACTCGCGTGAGCCGCAGTCGAGGAGCGTTGCCGTCCCGATTTGGCTGATCGTGTTGATGGTCCTGTTGCTGTATTGGGGCGCAGTCTACTTCGATCAAAATGGCGGCTGGTTCAGCGCCAAAGTGTATTCCCCTTATCGCAGCTTGCAGGAAGTGGAAAGTTTCCAATTTCGCGCGGGGGCAGGCGATGTTTTTGAACTCGGCAGGATGGTTTACAACAAGCCAACGTGCGTGGCGTGCCACCAGGCCAGCGGACAGGGCAATCCCGGGCAGTTTCCTCCCCTGGCGGCATCGGAGTGGGTGAACGAGCCGGAGCCTGGCCGAATGATCCGGCTTGTGCTGAACGGACTCCAGGGTCCCATCACGGTCAAAGGCCAATCGTTCAACAACAGCATGGTTGCCTGGAATATGCTCAGCGACCAGGAAATCGCCGCCGTCATCACGTATGTCCGGCAAAACAAGGAGTGGGGCAATAATGCGCCGGCGGTGACTCCCGCGCAGGTGAAGTCAGTCAGGGAAAAAATTGTGAAGGCACACCCTGCTCCATTCAATCCGGACGAGCTGATGAAAATTTCTCCGGCCGAGTAGTATGGTTTCAGGACAAACAAGGCCCAAGCTCGTTTCGAGAACGATCGGCGGCGCTGTCCTTGTGGCGTTCCTGCTGGGCCTGGCTACCCGGATCCTGAGCCTGAATTTGTCGCCAACAAACGGCGATCCCGCCGTCACACGATGGCAGCCTATCCATTACGGGCCCGCGCTCGAAAGGGATGAAAGAATTTACCTCGCATTGACGGAGCAACTTGCCGCAGGAAACGGTTACACCCTACAGGGC
>DASRKU010000284.1:0-12147 GCA_035648815.1 Verrucomicrobiia bacterium
CCGGCCGCAGCGGAAAATCCTTTTAGTCAAAATCCATCATCGCTGATGGATGTTTAACCACAGATTGGAAAAAATGGAACGAAAAAGATGTTCACTCCCCGCTGCCGCCCCGGGTAGGGCTGTGCTGCGCGGCCTCCATGCGCTACCGCGGCGGTGTGTTCGACAAATGCGCCAGCACCTGGAGTGCGTGCGCTGCGCGCAGCCGGACGCACGCAGTGCGCCCCTACCTGTCAAATTCGCCACGTTCGCCGGGTCCAACTTTGGAAATCAGGATCGAGGGAGTGTCGTTGGTTTGAACGACGGGTTGAATTATCTGGCTGGGGGGTAGTGGCCGCGCTTCGTGAGAGCGCGGCTGACTCGGCCAGGTTGGTTGGCTGCGCTCTGACGAGACGCAGCTACGCTGGGCGGGCGCTTCAGCCTGATACTTGTTAGCAGGAATCGCAACGCCAGCGAGAACGCTGACGCAGCCTCCCCAAAGCATCAGTCGAAGAGTTAGCCGCATGGATTTCCAAAATCAGCAGCTAAGATGCCGTCAGGACATTTTGTTCAACTTGATCCAGACAAGATCCTGATCGAGAAGGAGATGCGAATTGGATTGTTCAATCGAGCGGGACGGAAAATCAAATGCTGCCGGGCGGCCAAAGACTGCCGCCAATGTCCGTGCGGAAATAACTTCCCAGCACCCGGATCTTCCCGACGTTCGCGTAAGCTAGAGCGATGCTCTCTTCCAATGTCCGGCCCAGGGCAACAACATCGGCAATGCGGTGGCCGGTCGCGATGAGCCCGCCCTGCGGATCACGCGCAACCTCGTTCCACCAGACGTCACACTTGAGCTCGCCCGTCAATTCCAGAGGCAACTGCGGCCCGCGCACCTGCACATACGGATATCCATACCCGGCCAGGGTCACCGAACAGCCAAAATTCAAATCGTCGCGGAACACAGGATCGATTTTTTTGTTCTGCGCGGCTTTCGTCAGGGTCTCCAAAGGATTCTCAAGCATCCGCAGTATCATCGGGCCGGAAGTCACACCGATTCGAATATTGTATTCGATGACGTTCCATTTCCCGTTTCGTTTGACGGCGGTCACCTGCAAGGGCCCGTTGAAGCCGACCCTTCGCAACCAGGGGCGCAGCGGATGGATGAGCTGTCGCGCCAGGCCGTATTTGTCCTCAGGATCGCGTTCCACCAACCCGCCCAGGGGCGCGCCGGCGATGATGCCCATGTTGCCATGGAAAGCGCGTTTATACTCCTGGTTGGTGACCAGCGAATGAATTTCGCCCCCGCTGACCAGCGCGATGTGCCCCGCTTCAGCGCTGCCCATGTATTCCTGCAGAAAAACGCCCTCCGCATAATTCACCTGCTTGAGCCAGGCGCGCGTGTCCTCCACCGATTCACAAACAATCGTGTGCACCGGGCTTGTCGGCGAACACAGCGGGTTCTTGATGACAAACGGATGCGGATGAGCCGCCAGAATTTTCTCGGCCTCCAGGCGATTGGATGCCATGTAGGATTGGGGAAACGGAATTTTAAATTCTGCGCACACCTTCCCCGCATAATCCCGCTCCCGCTCGATCCGCATCGCTTCTCCCACCGGGCTGAAAATCGGCACGCGCGAGCGCAATAATTCTTCCGCCCAGGGAGCTTGCGCCCAATCGATCGACTGCGGGATCACGCAATCGATGCCCTCGGATTTAAGCAACGGGCAGGGATTTGGAAACAGCTCGCGCGAAAAGGTTGGGCCGGCCAGCGAGGGAGGATAGTGGCCGTAATTGCGCGTCAAATACGTGCAAACACCCGCTCCGGCGTCTTTCAAGGTCTGCCCGATGCTGTGGGCAAAGGAACCCACGCCCAGCACCATGAAGGACAGGCCGTGCCGGCGAGTTGAGGGTTTGCGCTTCATCCAAACATGAAAATAGTTCCGGGAAAATGCTATCGACAACAGTTCGGAAAGCCAGCCGGTTATTCAATAATCAGTGAATTAGTGAATCAGTGAGCCGGTGAATGAAGTCCCAGTGAATAATGAGTGACCCCGACCTGACCGAACGGGCTCGCTTCAATTCACTGATTCACTGATTCATTGACTCACTGAATGTTTTTGCGTGTCTTTCGCGGCATTCGTGGTTAAAGAAAACGCATGCGTACTCTTGTGATCGGCATCGACAGCGGCACTCAATCGACCAAAGCCCTGGTTGTGGATGCCAACACAGGCAAAGTCCTGGCCGCGGCGGCCGAAACGTACGGGCTCATTCCCGACCTGCCGCCCGGAGCCAAGGAACAACATCCGCACACCTGGCGCGATGCGACCGCCAGCGCCATGCGCCGGGCCCTGCGCCAGGCCAAGGCCAGCGGCGCCGAAGTCAAAGCCATCGGCGTCAGCGGCCAGCAACATGGATTTGTCCCGCTCGACAAACACGGCAACGTGATCCGCCCCGCAAAATTATGGTGCGACACCTCCACAGCCGCCGAGGCCGATGAATTGACCGCCAGCCTGGGCGGACTCAAAAAAACCATTCGCACATTGGGAAACGCCGTCCCGCCCGGATTCACCGCATCCAAAATCTTGTGGCTCAAAAAACATGAGCCCGCCAATTTCGCGCGCCTGGCGACCATCCTGTTGCCGCACGACTATCTCAATTTCTGGCTCACGGGCGAAAAAGTGATGGAATACGGCGACGCGAGCGGCACGGCGCTGCTCGATGTGAGAAAGCGAAAATGGTCCGCTGCGGCCCTGAACGCCATCGACCCCGGCATCGCCGACAAATTGCCGGCTCTCATTCGCAGCGACAGGCCCGCGGGGAAATTGCAGGCCTCCACTGCCAAATTGCTGGACTTGAATCCGGGCGTGCTCGTCAGCGCCGGCGGAGGGGACAACATGATGGGCGCCATCGGCACCGGCAACACGCGCCCGGGCGTCATCACCGCCAGCTTCGGCACCAGCGGCACCATCTACGCCTGCGCCCAAAAACCGGTCATCGATCCTCAAGGCGAGATCGCCGCTTTCTGCGACTCAACCAACCGCTGGCTGCCGCTCCTGTGCACCATGAATGTCACCGTCGCCACCGAAATGGTTCGCGACGATTTCGGCTGGTCGCACGAAAAATTCGCCGCCGAATCGGCCCGCATCCCGGCCGGTTCGAACGGGTTGCTTCTGCTGCCTTACTTCGAAGGCGAACGCACGCCCAATGTGCCCGATGGCACCGGCGTGTGGTTTGGCGTGAACAAGAAAACTTTCGAAGCCGGCCATTTCGCGCGGGCCTCCATCGAAGGGGTCACCCTGGGCATGAACTACGGCCTGCGCCGGCTGGCCGAGCTCGGCGTCAAACCCTCCCAGATCCGCGCCACCGGCGGCGGCGCCAAGTCCAAAGTCTGGCGCCAAATCATGGCCGATATCTTCAACACCGAAGTGGTCACCACAAAAGTCACCGAAGGCGCCGCCTACGGCGCGGCCCTCCAGGCGCTCTGGTGCTGGCGCCTCGATCAGGGCCGGAAAACGTCCATCGAAGAGCTGACCGACCAGTTCGTGGAACTCAACCCTGAGGAAAGCGCGACCCCCATCTCCTCGAACGTGAAACGCTATCGCGAACTTCAGGAGTTGCAGGACCAAATGTCCTTGGCGCTGCGGGATGTTTTTTCAAAGCATCGCCGGTTCGTGTCGTAGCCGCGGCGCCTGCGCGCACCAAGCGCAAACCCTCACCCCGGCCCTCTCCCATCCGATGGGAGAGGGAGAATGGATTGACGCGTTGGCTGCAAATTACGGCGTAATTCAATCCACAGCGTTCGAACGCTGTTCCCTCTCCCATCGGATGGGAGAGGGCCGGGGTGAGGGTTCCCTTTGCCCGTCGCGGAACCGACGCCACGAACAACGCGCGCCATGAAATCACTGACTCTGTCCATGTAAGGCTGAGACCATCGGCACTCAGGTGGCGCAACAGGCGCTGCTGTGTTGGCCATCAATGCTTGGCAAAGCTGCCTTCCAAGGCTCTCGGGCGTCGCAACGTCGCCCAGGCTCTCAAGCACCAGGAATGAAGCCGGGTGCTTGTTGGTCACGCTGCAGTATCGATCCAGGCGGATCACGGTCTGATAACTTCTGGCAAACAAATGTTGCATCAACGGCTGAAGGCCAAGTCGCCGGTTGAATCGAAATCGCTTTCGCCTGAACGTCGACTGGGCTTCGAAATGCTGCGCCACCAAATCAAAATTCCCGGGCCGCTGAAGGAGAAATGCGCCACTCACCGCGTAGTTGTTCGTGTAGAAGACGTCGTCCATGCTTCGCAGCGTGATCCCGCTCCCGGAAATCCCTTGTTGCCATGGAATCGTGGAATAAACCGCGGAAAGCCATAACACCGTGGCGCAGTTTTTCGGGTCGAACCGCGAGAGCACCTCGCCAATGTGAGGGTCAAACCAATCATCGTCGTCCGTGAAAAGATAGAACGCATTCGGCCGAAGCACCTTCCTTGCTTCCTCAAGACCCACTAACTTCGCACCGGCAATAGAATGAAAATTGGCCAGGCTGATCTCCTTCATCGCCTGGCGCACATCAAAGAATCGTACGGGGAATGTGCGGTCCCACAGCTTGACGCGCTCAATGACAAAATCCTCGCGGCGTCCGATCAATCGGCAAAATGCCCGCGTGTGCTCGAGGTCCGCGTATGTTTGAGTCGCCCAGTCCGGGCTCTGGCGCAGTACGATGTAAAGCTGTGAGGCCGTGTCCATGTCGCTCGGACTCCGAATGCGTTGGCTTTCACCATCCAATTACTGCCACAAACTATCCTTGGACTCCCGAACGCGCACAAGCATTTTTGGCTCGTGCCACTGGCCACGACCGCAAGAGTTCAAGGAACTATGGAGAAGTCGTCCCTTGGCTCGTAAGAATGGCGCAACCGAATACACCTCCGGCCATCTTTCCAGGGTGCCCCTGGAATCTCACCGTAATCCTGTTTTTGCCCAGCGTCAGCCGGGGCGGAATCGGGTAGGTCTCTTCGTAGTATTCGCCCGGTCTGTTGTTATCCAAAGTCAATGTGGCCAGCTTTCCACCATCCACCAGGATATCAAATTCCCGCCCTCCGGTGTCGCTCCCCCAAACCTTGACACGCAACTCCTGCGGTTGACCGGCAAGCACCTTCAGGTCCCAGGAGAACCAGCCACCGTCAGCGGCGTCCCGCCAGGTCTTTCCGTCCGTCCCGGTTTTGTCGCCCTGCAGCCTGTGGTCCCGCTCGTCTTGCTCGGAACCGGGATAGACGCAATCTACTGTCCGGGCCTTGAGCGCTCTTAATTGTGCTTCGATCGGCTGCCACTCTTTCGGCGTATACACGTTCCAGTAGACGACGTACTGACGATTCCCGTGCATGGTGTGGATCGGCTCCAACGTCGCACCCTGTTCCTCTCCATCAGCCGGCTTCAAAACCCGCGATGAGCCACGGAACGCGCAAGACTTGCCGGGCACTGGCTCCAGTCCGGATGTCAGTCCGCCCTCCTCACCAATAATGGCCGGGTGAGGCGCGTGATTGTGTTTGGCTGCGTCTGTCTCCGCGCACAGGACCAAAGGACCGTACATCACGGCGACCCGCCGAGGATTGTCGCCAAAACCTTCCGTCCGCAGGCGGAACGGCATCATCACTTCCACCGTGTCGCCGCTTCTCCAGCTCCGTGTCACGACCGCATAACTGCCCGGTGTGCTCCCATCCGCCTGCTTCACGCCGTTGACTTTGATCTCAAACGCGCTGGTGGCCCAATACGGGTGGCGGATGTTGAAGCGAAGCTCAACGGGTTTTTCGCAGGTGAACATGAACCGGGTGCGGCCTTCATCGGGATACTTCGTTTCCTGGCGCAAGCGGATCCCGGCGTCGGGCCAATGCAATTCCGAGGCGATAAAAAGATTCGCGAAGAGCGCCGATTGGCCCTGGTGAAAGTAAATGCTGTCCCCGTATTTCGCGTGGTTCTCCACGCCGGTGCCGGTGCAACACCAGAAGCTGTCTTCATGGGTGCAGTATTCCTTCGGGCCGTTGGCCAAAGGAAGGAAGTAGCACATCATTCCGTTTACCGGATTCTGGGAGGCGAGAATGTGGTTATAGAGCGCCCGCTCATAGTAGTCGGCGTACTCCGCGCGCGGTTCCCACGAGAACAGATGCCGCGTGAGTTTGAGCATGTTATACGTATTGCAGGTCTCGCAGGTATCCGGGCCCAGAGCTTCCGAAAGCTTCTCCTTTGCCGAGAAGTATTCCCCGATGCTGTTGCCGCCAATGACATAGGAACGCTCCTTGACCACGGTGTCCCAGAAGAACGTGGAAGCCGTCCTGAGCCCATCCGCACCCGTCAATTCATATTCCCGCGCCGTGCCGACAAATTTCGGAATCTGGGTGTTGGCGTGCTTGCCCGTGAGATTGTCCTGCCGTTTTGACGCCGGGCCGATCACCTCCAGGTGATTGAATCGCAGCGCGAGGCGGAGATAGTTTGTTTCGCCCGTCAGCGCGTAAAGATTCGCGAAAGCCTCATTGATGCCGCCGTGTTCGATGGCGAGCATCTTTTGCATCTGGTCGTCGCTGAGTTTGTCGGATCCGATCTTCGCCCAGTCGCCGATTTTGCGCGCGATGTCGAGCGCTCGAGGGTTGTCGCAATACACGTAGACATCGAGCAGACCCGCCATGATCTTGTGGATTTGGTACCACAACCCCAGCGGCGCCTCGCCGCGGGTCGTGAAATTGTCGGGTTTGGTGTGCAGGTAGCCGGTTCCCAGTTTCTCCTGGCACTCTCCGAAACCGGCGACCACTTGATTGGCATTTTCCCTGAGCCGCTCGTCGCCCGTGCTGGCATACATCAGCGCGCAGGCCGAAAGGTAGTGCCCCACGAACTCGGCGCAACTGACCCGGCCCGGTGTCATCCATCCGCCATAAGGCTTGGCAACCGAACGCAACCCGGCATTCAGCCGGAAGCTATGGAGCAACCGGTCCGGCTCGAGCGACAGCAGATACGCCCGGTCAAGCTCCATTGCGTGACGGAAAGGGCCGTCCAGCAAGCGCACGTTTTGCAGAGGGAACGGTTGGGCCCGGAGTATTGCGACCGGCGCTACCTTCTCTTTATCCGTCGTAACCTCACCGGCTGCAACATAGCCCGTCAGGCCAAGAGCTATTAACAATAGCTTCACCTTGGGATTAAACACCGGGACTGGTGCAAACTGGCGCACGTGTCGACATTAGAGAATCGGCAACGGCGTGGCAATTGAAAGCACGGGCGCTGGCGCTCTCCACGATTGTCCCCATCCCGCTCAACATCAAACCGAATAGCGAGGCCGGGTTGATCGTGGCGACGATTTCGCAACCGTAATCGGCATCCCCAATCGAGAGGCTCAGAACTCCACGTGTAGCCGCGCACCGAATTCGGATAGTACTTATGGCATGGGTCCTGTACTCGAGTGGTTAGTCTCGACGGCCGCAGCCGTCGGGGCACTTGGAGCAGCGTTGTCTCCATGTTTCGAACTGGAGAAGACGCGCGCGAACTTCAAACCGATCAAGGAGAGAAGAACCAGCAGATAAACTCGCAGTGCCCAAAGGGCAACTCGGACCATCGGTGTCGTCTTGATGCGCGGCATAATTCAGTTCAGTCAGGGAGTTCGATCTTTGCGCCTTTCATCATGTCCTTGTAACGAACGACGCCCAGGAGGTGATCATGCGCGTCCACTACCGGCAGCATGCGGAACTGGTATTTGATAAACAACCCGGTCAAATCCTCACGCAAGGCGTCCCGTTCCGCGGTGACCACGGGCGAAATCATCAGGTCGCCCAGCCGGGCATCCTCCCGGGCCGTCACCAGATCACGTAAATCCACCAGACCCAACAGCGTCTTTTCCTCGTCGGCCACAATGTAGAGATAGGAGATGTTTCTCCGATCGCACTGGGTGGAACGAAGTGTTCCCAAAACGGCGCCGGCGTTGATGTCCTTGGAGAATGCCAGGAACCGGTCGCTCATGAAGGTGGAGGCCAGCACGTCGGTGTTGGACAGGACAGCCTGCACCCGGGCCGCGCGCGGAGGCGTCAGGCACTTCATCAACTCGGCCACCTTTTCATGAGACAAATCGGAGAAGAGGTCCGCGATGTGCGGCACCGACATCATGGCGAGCACCAGGCGGGCTTTTTCCTCGCGCAGAAAAGCGATGAGCTGGCGCTTGGCGCGCGGTTCGGCCTCGACCAACACCTCGGCAGCCTTTTCAGGATCGAGCGCCGCGAACATAGCCTGTTGCTCGTCGCCGGACAAAACCTCCAGCGCATCCGCCAAATCCTCGCTGGGCAGTTCCATCGCCCGCTCGCGGGCGACCGAAAGCGTCACGATATCCTTGGTGCGATCTTCAACGGATAGCGGCTGGACGTAGCGCCAGGAAATCAGCTGGTCTTTGCTGGATGCGAATCGTTCGAGGTGCCATTTGCGGAGAAAGCCGTTGAATGAAATGTCCACGTGAACGAGAATCATCCGTCCTTTGGAAAAGAGCAGTTGCACGTCATTGACGACCTCGGTGCGCCGGCCGTCCATGTCCAGGATCGTTTGCCCCATCAGGTGTTCGTTAAGCAGAATCCAGCCCTTCTGATCGACAAATCGAGGGTAAGGAGCAGCCGCTTCGTTGGGGGCGATGAAGATGGCCTCTTCCTCAATGCGCACGACTTTTTCCCAGGGAATCAGTTCCGACGGGTAGCCTTTGCCATGCTCGATGTAGACCCCGACCGCTTCGGGATACGGCTCGGCGAGCCGGAAAACCAGGTCGGTGAGGCGTCCGTTCTTTTTATTCGTTTTATCAATGCGAATCCGGCGGTTGAGCATCCTGGAGAAGTACAGAAGCTGGTATTCCTCAGAAGCCATTGAGGGCGCCGCCGGCCTGCTTCCGGGAGCATTGTTGTCTTTGGAGTTATTCATTGGATCGTCCTCCTATTTGCCTGAGCCGAACCATTCGGGAAACAACACCGAAACACCATAGGCCGTCGAGATAAGGATCACAAAGGCGGTGATGCTCCAGTTGGCAATGTTCTGCCAGCGCGTGTTGACATGCTCGCCCATCAGCGGCTTGTCGTTGAGCAGCAGAATCAGGAACATCAGCGCCGCCGGCAGCAGCGTCACCGCCACCACCTGGACAAAAATCGTGATGATGTTCTGCACATCAATCGTGGCGATCAGCGAGACCACACCGGCGGACATCAGCATCAGCACGTAAGCCACATAGAACCACGGTGCCTCGCGGACGGTTTTGTTGAGGGAATGGGCCCAGCCGAAGACCTCGCCCATAGCCCAGCTTGTGGCCAGCGAAATGCAGAGCGAGCCCAGCAGCCCCGCGTCAAACAGGCCGATGGCGAACAGCACCTTGGCCCATTGTCCCCATTGGCCGTGCAGCACCTGGGGCATGGCCGCCGCCGTCTTGGCGGCCGAATCGATTTCCCGGTAGCCCTGGCTCTGGTCCGGGTTGAAATGAAAGACGCCGGCGGTGGCGATGATGATGAATGCTGCTACCATGCAGGTCATGAACGAGCCGAAGAAGGTGTCGAATTTCCCATACTTGATATCCTTGATATCCATGCCCTTGTCCACCACAGCCGATTGCTGGAAGAAAATCTGCCAGGGAGTGATGGTTGTGCCGATGTTGGCCATAATCAGAGTGAGCAAGGCCACCCCCGACATGCCGAAGGCAAAGTTGGGGTGGTAAAAGCCTTGCCCGACTGCGGTCCAACCTTCCTTGACATTGCCCGTGCGCATGGCCCAGATGGCTGCGGGGATATAGACCAGGTTGAAAAGGCAAAAGAAGAGCGTAATTTTCTCGAACGTCCAATACCGGCCGCTGATCACGATGCCGAGCATGAGAAAAGTCACCCCGAAAAACGTGATCCACGGCGGGACGTTGAACAGGCTCATCGCCTGCGTCATCCCGATGTATTCAGTGACCAGTGTCAGCCAGTTGATGACCGCCAGATCGAAAATCGAGAACCAGCCCCAGAATTTCCCAAAGCCGTCGAAGATGGCCTCGGCATGCCCGCGTTTGGTGACCGCGCCCAGTCGCACGGTCATCTCCTGCACGTAATACGCCATCGGGATCAGGATGACCATCGCCCAGAGCAGGTTGAAGCCGGTCTTGGCACCCGTTTGCGCGTAAGTCGAAATGCCTCCGGCGTCGTTGTCGGCGATCATGGTGATGATGCCCGGCCCCAAGGCGGCGAGAAAAAGGACCGTTCGCCGGTTCAGCCGGCGGAGTTGATGAATGCTTTTGCTGATCCAATACATAATCAGTTTACGGTCCATGAGCGATGCATGGATTTGCGCGATCAGAACTCGACGGATTCAAATCGTATCGGCAAAGCAACAGCACGGGCGTCCTAGCGCCGCGCGCCCGAAGAGTCTTGAGTATCTCAATGCCATCTCGACCTGGCAGCATCCAGTCGAGCACCACTAAATCGATCGATTCAGTAGTGACAAGGAAGAATCCTTCTTCGCCAGTTCGCGCCGTGTTGGTCGAAAAGCCGCTGCGCTCCAGCCCCACAGCGATCGCTTGGGCGGTCTTCCTGTCGTCCTCGACAATCAACACGCGCATACCAGTTCCAAATTCAAACGCTGCCAGAATCTTTGATATTCCACGAGCAACAATAACCTGAAGATTTGTTAAGAATCCTATCCGGCCCGTTTTGGATTGGTTTCATGATTGAAATTCATGGGGAGTCGGGTTCACCGGCAACTGCTCCTTTCCCGGTTTCGAACCACGGATACAAAAGCGGCAGGATCAGGAGTGTCACCAGAGTCGCCGTGACCAGACCGCCAATGATGACGACGGCAAATGGCCTGGAAGTTTCCGCGCCGACTTCGCGCGACAATGCCATGGGCAGCAGCCCCAGCGCGGCCATGAGCGCCGTCATCATCACGGGGCGGACGCGCGACATGGCGTCCTCGCGAATCGCTTGCGCAACGGGCCGGCCCCTGCCGCGCAGTTCGCGAATGCGCTCGACCAGGACAACGCCGTTCAACATCGCAATGCCGAACAATGCCATGAAGCCGACCAGCGAGGAGACGGACAAATTCAATCCGGCCAGCCGCCGAAACGCGTCGACGCCCGCGATGATGAACAGCGTGAGCAACGCCATCACGATCGCGCGATGCCGCAGCGATGGGCCGCTCCTTCACGCCGCCGATGAACAGGTCCACGTCTTTCTCCAGGCAGAACTTGGCCAGTTCCAGCGGGTTTGAGTCATCCACAATGATCGTGCCCGGATCGGAGATTTCCTGAAGCTGGCGATAATCCTCCGCGTCACCGGTCTGCGAGCCCATCCGTTTCGCTTGCGCGGAGTTCAAAGCCGGGATAATAAAGACTCAAACTCAATGATAAGAGCAACAAGTCATTGATCAATAAAGCGCACGTGGCGGAATGGCAGACGCGCCAGACTTAGGATTAACTCGTTGTTGTAGACCAACTTAGAACCAATTGGACAGCAATGGTCTGGCCGAATTCGAATCTCAAGTTTAGGGACTAACCTCGCCTGCTTTGGCCTCGTTTTCTCGCACGCGGGATACAAAAAGGGATACAAAGCCCTTCGCAGATCAACTCTTTCTTCAAGCATGGCTGCCCTCCGAGAACTCCGTTGTGATTGGCCGATGCCGCAACATTGCGGCTGGAAGCCGATGCCACGTTGGGCATTCAATCCCCGCTCCCGCCGGCAGGCAAGACGGAGATTTCCGCCGCGCTCGTCCAGCCGCCTCCCCAGATTGCACGCAAGGAGGTGAAGCGGAAGTAATGTGCACTTACCGGAGCAAAGGCGACTTCCTGCAAACTCGGATTGTTCTGAATGTTGGCGAATGAGCCGTCGGCGATGTTCGTCGTCCAAGTCGCGCCGTTGGCGCTCGTTTCAAATCGGTATTTTTCGACCACGCCGTTGAGCAATCCATCCTGGCGCGGCAGGTATGTGAAGCCGGCAATTCGGCTTGTCTTGCCAGCCAGATTGCTGAGACTGACTGTGCCTTTGGTGCTGCGGTCGGAAATCGTCGGCGGCAAGGTCGCGACGGATTGCCTGAAGAGACCCAGTTCGGCGAGCGTCGGTTCGAGGCGCGAACCGGTGATTCGGATACGCACTTGGTCGGTGGTGGCGGGCGATTTCAATCGGATGAGCCGACGATGACCAACGGTGGTGAGG
>DASRKU010000285.1:0-3843 GCA_035648815.1 Verrucomicrobiia bacterium
GTGTTGCTGAAAAGCTCTGTGGGCGGGTGGTGGAGGGGGATATGAAAGTGAATCCGCCATTCAGAGCTGGTTTCCACCGGCTCGCCGGCCGGGGCTTCGAGAAGTTCCTGAGGTTCGCCGGCGAGCGCGGCAGGCAAATCCGCATAGATCAGCCGGCTTCCGTCGCCGTGCCGGACCACGACCTGGTGCAAATAGACGTCTTCGGCGAAACCAGCAAGGGCTTTGCGCGCCTGGATTGTCGGGCGCAGCTTGAGGGCGGAACTGAGATGAATCTTGCTGATCTTGATTCCGTGTTGCAGCAGGCAGGGCAGGGCATTTTGAGCCTTTTCAAACTCGACGGCAAAGTGGCAGGTGTCGTAATTGACGCCGAGGTGCTCGCCCAGCCGGGGGTCATGGGGAAACTCTGAGCGCATGCGGTCGAAGAACTGCACAGTTTCACCGCTGCTCTCAAGAATGCAGAGCGGCTCGGGCTCCAGGCCGAGATGCATTTTTCGACCCGTTTGTTCGCTCAGACGGGCGATATGTTCGACGCAGCGCCAAATATTCCGCCGCATCGCCTTCAATGCGTCCAGGCTCGGATGAAAACCTTTGAATGAACAGGGCAGGGTGCTGACGCTGCCTTCGACTCCCTGGGGCAGCAGTTGGGCCAGGATATCGAACAACACGTTCGTATAGGCCAGCCGTTCCGGTGAGTTCCAATCGGGCTTGTACACGTCTTCCTTCACCGACCCGCCATGAAATTGTCCGAAGGAAAAACCGTTGATTGTGAAAACATAACAGCGGGATTTTCCAAGCCACCGGTGGAAATCCAGAATTGCGGCCGGTTCATTCAGCTCATGGGCGGCGCGATTGCTCAGCCGCAAACCAATTGCGTAGGGCTGGTTCGGTGATACCCGATCCCGCACTCGCAGGGTATAGTTCTTCAGAGATTCGAATGTCTCCGCCCAGCTGTGGCCGCGGTGGACATTCGTGCAGTAAGCCAAATGCAATCCCGCCTTGAGTTTCATCGGGTAACCGAATTGTACAGCCAATCACCGGCGGAAGAAAGAAAATTTCATTGAATCCCAGGCGTGGCGGTGCATCTTGGCCGTGTTTGGCAGCGTATGGCTTTTAAAGATTTTCCAGGACAGGAGCAAGGCGTTCATCTGTTGCAGCGCTCGCTGGAGCGCGGACGGCTGGGCCACGCCTACCTGCTGATTGGCCACGAACTCAATGAATTGGAAGGGTTGGCCCGCGCCCTGGCCAAGACTTTGAATTGCCTCCAGCCCGTGCGCGGCGCGGGCGGCGTGGGGATCGATTCCTGTGATCAGTGCGTGAATTGCCGGAAAATCGAGCAATCCAATCATCCCGACGTCCATTGGCTGCGTCCGGAATCCAAATCCCGAGTGATTACGATCGATCGGATGCGCGACCTGATGCAGGAGATCCACTTCAAGCCCAGCGAGTCGGAGCACAAAGTGGCGATCGTTGTCGCCGCGGATCGGCTGAACGTCCAGGCGGCAAACGCATTCCTGAAAACGCTGGAAGAGCCCCCGCCGAAATCCGTCCTGGTGCTGCTCACGACCGAGCCGCAACGGATCCTGGAGACGATTCTTTCGCGTTGTTTGAGATTGAATTTTTCCGGGGAAGGACCCCGCCGTCTGGCGGATGAAGATAAGGAGTGGCTCGGGGCCTTCAGCGAGATGGCCGGCACGGGGCAGAAGAGCCTCATCCATCGCTATCGACTTCTGGATATCGTGCTTCAAAAGCTCAGTGGAATGAAGTCGCGGACCGAAGAGGAATTGACCGCCCGCTCGCCATTGCAGCGGTATGAAGATGCGGAGCAGGATATGCGCGACAAGTGGGAGGAGGAGCTCACGGCGGCTGTCGAAGCCGAATACCGCCGCCAACGATCGGACCTGATGAATCTGTTGCAGCGCTGGTTTCGGGATGTCCTGCTGCAAACGATCGGCAAAGGGGAATCTGAAATCGGGAAACTGAACCTGACGGAGGACCTGTTGCATTTTCCGTGGCTCAAGAGTTCCAGAAGCGTGGCGGAACGTATTTCGCCCAGGGAAGCCCTGGACAACCTGCAATTAATGGACAACTTGCAGCGGCTGCTTCACACCAATGTACAGGAAGCCCTGGCATTGGAAGTGAGCTTGTTGAAACTCAGTCTCTAGCCGGTGAAACGCGACCTTCCTCCGGCCCGTGGTCCACTGGATGGGACAAAGGAGGTCTCCGAATCTTCCGGCGGCTTCGGCGTGCCGCATGCCTACGCGCTCGCCTTTGGAATTTTCCTGGGCCTGGCGCTCGTCAAGTTCGGAAACCCGGTGATACTCGAAGGCGCTCTATCCGCGCCCACCACGTTCCAGGAATGGCGTGGATTTCCCTGGCCGCCCGGCTGGAGTATCTGGGCTCTTGCGCCGATGCTTGTCGCCGGGATGGCGCTGGCTGCAGCCTTGAAACCGCGGTGGACCGGGATCTCTGCGCTTTGGATGCTGCCTGTGCTGTGGTTTGCATGGCAGATTGTTTCAGCGGCTGAATCCGTCGATCGCAAGCTGAGTTTGGCCACCCTGGGCCAGTTTGGAGGATGCATCGCCTGCTATTTTGCCGGATCCATGCTGCTGCGATCGCGGCACCTTCTGAATTGGCTCCTGATCGGCCTTTTGGCCGGCTTCACATTTTGCCTGGTCCGCGGCGTCGATCAGCGGCTCTTCGAATTTCCACAGGAGCGCCAGATGCTCATCGAAGGCGAACGGACCGGGTGGACTAATTTTGCGCCCAATTCCCTGGCTCAACTCAAGCGCGACGCGGTGATCCTGACTGTCGATGGCAAGGAAGTGGTCAACCCGTTTATTTTGGCCAAGTACCAGAAGGGGCGCGTTCACGGGACATTGGTGTATCCGAATGCGATGGCTGGAGCGATATTGTTGCTCTGGCCTGTTTCGATTGCTGCCAGCCTGGCGCACACAAAGAAGTTCAAGCCGGTGACACGCTTCACCCTTCTGGCATTCACACTCGTGCTGGGTCTTGCCGGATTTTTCTGGACCGGCTCCAAGTTCGCCTGGCTCATTGCCATCGGGATCGGATGCCTGTGCCTGGGGCAACTGGAGGTCCAACGCCGGCACAAAGTTCTGCTTGTCTCGATGATCGTGCTTGTGGGGCTCCTGGTCTTTGCCTTTCGGTTTCATAATTATTTTGAAATGGGCGCAAGAAGCGCCGGGGCGCGATTGGATTACTGGCGGGCCGCGGTGCGAGGGACTGTTGAACAACCCTGGACAGGATCCGGGCCGGGGACATTTCAAAGAACCTATGCCCGGTTGAAAGCCCCAGAGTCGGAGATGGCCCGCCTGACGCACAATGATTACCTTGAGCAGTTTTCCGACTCGGGCATCGTCGGTGGAATGACCTACCTCGGCTGGATCAGCCTTGCTCTCGTAGGTGCATGGAGGCAATTGGGCCACAAATTCGAAAGATCACGCAGTCCTGGCAAAGACTTACCGACTGCCCTCACCCCTTCCCTCTCCCATCGGATGGGAGAGGGTGCCCGCAGGGCGAGTGAGGGTTCCGGAGTGGGTGTGGGAGAGGGACGGGATGAGAGTTCTTTTGGCCGTGGTTGCGGCTTTGCCGCGCTGGAAAATTCCAGGGACGCTGTCGGGACCGCCGTTGTCCTGGGCTTGACGGGGTGGTTCATCCAGGGACTTGGAGAATTCAGCCTGTATATTCCAGGCCTTGCCTGGCCGGCGTTCACGCTGCTCGGGTGGGCAGTCGCGAATTACCCGGCGTGTTTATTCCAGCGCCGAGCCGCAGGGCGTGATTAAAAGTGGGTGAGGAGTGAAGGCACTCGCTCTTAGAGGAGCG
>DASRKU010000286.1:0-6883 GCA_035648815.1 Verrucomicrobiia bacterium
TGTCGGCGGTAAACTGGAAGCTGCGGGTCGTGATGTAATCGCCCCGTTCGAGGGCGGTCACGACGGGGCTGCTGGCTCCGAGGGTGTCGACGAGCCAGCCGATGGAAGCGAGGTCGCCGGAGTTTTGTTCCCGATGATCGATGAGTTGCTGTGCGGCGCCCGACGCGTCGCTTTGTTGGATGCCCAGGCCCATGAACAATGCGGTCAGCACGGGGGCGCTGGCGGTATTAATATTGATGCGGCCGCGGGTGTATGCGGCGGTGCTGAACGTGAGGTCGTTGATGATTTGCCCCAGTTCGGCGGAGGTCATGCCGCTGAACCTGTAAAACTGGACGAGGTTGCTCGCGATGGCGGTGCCGCCGCCACCCCGCGGGCCGCTGGCTTGGAAAAGCTGCGTCAAGATCTGGCCGGATCGGCTGTTCCCAAGGCGCGCCTGGAGCAGGCTTTGAAGCTGGGTGCGATCCATTGCGTTTGTCAGGGATGTGCCGTCGGAATGGAAGTTCGGTTCGCGGGTGTAGATCGTAACATACCCCAGCAGGCCGGGGCCCGACGTGCCGTTCACATCGTTTTCGTTGGAATCGACCACGCCGTTCCTGTTGACGTCCGAACCGGCCAGCAACTCGACTGTCGCGCCATCCACCAGCCTCACTTCATCCACCGATTCAAACGAAGCATGCTTGGGCATATATCCCAGCTGGGCGTAATTCAAGGACGCGGTGCCGTTGGTATCGCGCCAATCCGCAATGGCATTGGCAAAATCGATCGTCATATTCGGCAGGAACGACAGCGTGTTGGTGCCGGCGATGTTTAAGTTGAATTTCGATCCTTCGTCGATGAGGCCGAACGAGGGTTCGGTGGGGGATGTGGAGGCCGGATCCCGGCCGATGATCCAGAAGTGCGCGTTTTCCTCGGATGTTTTTGAATTGCCCACCGGGACCGCTTCGGCCTGGTATTCATCCAGCGTCGGAACGGCGCCGTTGGTTGCAAACGTCGTCAGGATAAAGTTCAGGTAGCGGGCTGCGCCTTCGATGGCCTGGTCTGCGGACATTCCGGAAGTGCGGTTATCGGAGGCGCGCAATTCGAGGGCCATGGAATTGGCGAAGTAAAGAGTGATGCTGATGAGGCCGAAAGTGATCATGAGCACAACCACGAGGACCGAGGCGCGCTCGGACGGTGTTTGGCAATGAAAGTTGGAGTGGGGCAGCTTCATTTCATTGGCGCGTCGGTATGGTGCGCGGCTGCGCAAGAATGGGCGCCACCAATTCGATCTGCTCGGAGCCCGAACCGCCGCCGGATGAGTCCGACAGATGGATTCGCACCCGGACTGCGCTGGGCAGATTCGTATCGGTGAGGGTGGTATCCCAGTAATTGCGCCACTGCATTCCGTCGTAGCAGGAAAACTCGATGCTGTCGACGCCCCGCATCATTCTCTGCTCTTCGGGCGGAACGGGGATGGCGGCCAGGATGTTCCGGGTGACGCTGCGGATTAATTCCTTGCCGGGGACGGATGAATCAGCCGTCGGCCGCAATGCGTAAGTGACCCGTTGCACCTCGCCCCAGGGCTGGTTGGCTCTTAGGGCGCCGGTGGTCGTGTACAGCTCGATATCCACAGGCTGATTCATTCCAGTGCTCGTGACCGAGCCCGCCTTGAAACTTCCGGAAAACACGCCATTGGTGGCCGGAGCCATGGATCCCTCCAGGTCCCGCTTGAGCGTGGTCAGGGTTTGCTGCGCGGGCAAGGCGTCCTCGACGGCTTGCGCGGTGGTTTCGCGCAATCGCAACGCGCTGAAAAAGATCCCGTCGATGGCAACCAACAGCATCGCCGTCACCCCCATGGCAAGCACCAGCTCCATGAGCGTGAACGCAGCCGCGCCAGTCGCGGCGGATGGATGATGCCGGTTGATCTTCATTGGAGTCCGGCAGATGTGCCCGGCGACACGGTGCTCAGATGGACGGAATAATTCCTGCCCTGCGCCGAGAAGGATACTTCGGCTGTGACCAGTTGCATTCCACTGTCTGCGGACCAGGATTCATTGTGGAGCGCCCAATGGTATTCGTGCCCATGTTGCACCACCGTGCCGGCGGCCGAGGAGTTCCAGTTGGTGGTGGCGTTGCTTTCGTCGAGAATATTTCCCGCGATCAAAACGGCGTGGGCTTTGCGGACAGCCAATTCGCCGCAGACACTGGCCAGGTGCAACGCCTCGATGGCCACGGGGATGACGATGCCCATGAACAGGAGGGCCGCGAGCACCTCGGCCAGGGTAAACCCGGACGAGGCCTGGAGGCGCCGCTGGCCACGGCTACCGGTCGATGGCCTTAATTTCATAATTCAGATGATTGGTTGCCTGCACCAGCCACAGCGTTCCACCCGGCTGCGCCGCGATTCGCACCGTGGTCACGCTGCTGTCATCGACGGTGCCGTCGGGCAGAAACCGGATGGCAGGCAGCGAACGGCCGTTGACGGGCATGGGCGAGGCGTTGACAGGTTCGATGGTCAGTTGCTCTTCGAACGTGAACTCCTCCGCCTTGGGATCGATATTTTCGGAGCGGCCGGTGCCGGAGGAGCTTTCCTCTTGAAGTCCGTAGGGGCGCCCGGGTGAATCGAACCACAGCAGCATTGGAAAACCTTCGGAGACGGCGCGGCTTTGACCGGCATGGACGAGGGCCAGCAACTGCCGCGCCTCGGAATCCAGGGCGCGTCCTTTGAAGAAATGCGACAGCGATGGGGCAATGAGAGACGTGGCGACCGCGAGCAGCGCCAGGACCAGAATTAATTCAATGAGGGTGAATGCCCGGTAGGGCCGCGCTGCGCGCGGCCTTCCTGCACTCCCACGGAGTCCATCCACCCAGTATGCTTTGTGCGGGAAACCCTCACCCCGGCCCTCTCCCATGCGATGGGAGAGGGAGAATGGATTGACGCGTCGACTGCAAACCATGACATAACTCAATCCAAATCGTGCGCTACTGTTCCCTCTCCCGTCGGACGGGAGAGGGTCAGGGTGAGGGCTGCTTTTGGCTTTTGATTTGGGCAACACACCCGTGAGGAGGCTCCGACTCTTTTCGGCAAAAGATGGAGTCTCCTTACGTCGACTGCTACGAAGGCTAGAGTTGGTGATGATGAGTTTCATCAACGGCCTACCGTTTCAGCGTCCAATTTGCCAGGTCATCGTCGGTGCCAAGCTGGCCATCAGGACCGGCGGACTGGATGTCGAAGGAGGTCGGGTTATGTTTTCCCGGGCAGGTATAGACGTATTCATTTCCCCAGGGATCTTTGGGGATGGAATCGCTCTCGAGGTAGGGGCCGTGCCAGTTTTGGGTGTTGTTTCGCGGCTGCTGAATCAATTCCATCATGCCGGCGGAGCCTTTGGGGTAATAACCCATGTCCAGTTCGAAGGTGTTCAAGGCGGTCTTGAACGCGGAAATCTGGGTTTGCGCGGCGGTAATGCGGGAGCGCTGGGTGGTGCCGGTGAATTTGGGGAGAACGATGGCGGCAAGAGTGCCCAGAATCACGAGCACGAGAAGGAGTTCGACCAGCGTGAATGCCGACCGGGCCGCGCGCCCGGGCTGTTGTAGGTTTCCTGGATGGAGTTTCATTTGATGTATTGTTGGAGTGTGAAGATCGGCAGGAGCATGCCGATGAAAATGGTTCCAATAAAACCGGCGATCAGAAAAAGCATCAGGGGTTCGGCAAAAGCCACGGCTGTTTTCAACTGCCGGTCCAGGTCGCCTTCGGTGACCAGCGCGATGCGCACCAGTTCGGAGTCGAGCCGCCCGCTTTCCTCGCCAACGGAAATCATTTCGAGCGTGGAGCCGGGAAACAGCCCTTTGCAGTCCGCAAGGCTCTGGCCCAGCCGGGCGCCTTCCTGGACGCGCTGAATGGATTGCGCGACGGCATCCACCAGGATCTGGTTGCCGATGGATTTTCGCGCGACGTTTAATCCCTGGACCAAGGGCACGCCCGCGCCCAGAAGGGTTCCGAGCATGCGGCAAAAGCGCGCCATGGCGAACTGGGCGACCAGCGGTCCCACCAGCGGCGCGCGCAAGACAAGGCCCTCCCAGAAACGCTTGCCCGCTTGGGATGTGAACCAATTGCGAACCAAAAATCCCGCCACAACAATCGCCCCGGCAACAAACAATCCGTAGGATCGAACAATATTGCTGATTCCGATAATGGCCTGGGTGATCAGCGGCAAGGACCCGCCGAAACCGGTGAAGAGCTTCTGGAATCGGGGAATGAAAAAGACCAGCAGGAAAATCAGGACGCCCATCGCCAGCACAAAGAGAATGCAGGGATACAACATCGCGGTCATGACTTTGGAGCGCAGCTCCTTTTCACGCGCCTGGAAATCCGCAATCTGCGACAGGACCAGGTCCAGAAATCCGCCGGTTTCCCCCGCTTGCACCATCGCCGTGTAAACGCGTGGAAAGGTGTCCGGCGACTTTGCCATGGCATCGGCCAGCGACATGCCGTCGATGACCAGGTTGTGGATTTCCTTCCACTTGGCCTTGACGGCGGGTTTGGAGGCTTCCTTGTGAAGAATCACCAGGGCCCGGCTCAGCGGGACACCGGCGGCCAGCAGGCTCGAGAGCAGGCGTGTGAAGTTCTCGAGCTCTTTGGCGGAAACTTTTTCTTTGCCCAGCCCGAATGGGATTTTGGCCGTCGCGGCGGACTCCGGCGCCTGGCGGTTTTCCCCGCTGCCGGGGGTTCTCTCGGAGAGCACGACCGGGCGCAGCCCGAGCTTTTCCATTTGCCGAAACGCGTCGTGGCGTCCGCTGGCTTCCAACTGGCCTTCGGCCATGCCGCCGTCGGTCTGGAGCGCTTTATATTGGAAGGTGGGCATGGGGAAGTGCGAAGTGCGAAGGACGAAGGACGAACTCGGAGTAGGGACGGCTCGTCCCCATACTCGCTTCAAAGTTCAAGGTTCGACGGTTCAAGGTTCAACCTTCCTTCTTGAGCATTGGATGTTGGATGTTGGTTGTTGGATGTTCGTTCCCTTCTTTGCCCGGCGTCGTTCCATCCAGCGTTTCATTTTTCGTCGTTCGGGCCACTTCCTTGGCGGTCGTGACGCTCAGGATTTCGTCAACGGTGGTAATTCCCAACCTCACCAGCCGCCAGCCATCATCGGCGAGGGTGCGCATGCCTGCCCGTCGCGCGGAGTCCCGCACCTGGTCGGTGGAAGCGTTCTTCAGAATCAACTGCCGGATCTCGTTGTCGCTGTCCATCCATTCGAAAATGGCATGCCGGCCGAAGAACCCGGTGTTCCGGCATTCGCGGCAGCCGACGGATCGATAGATAATTGTCTCGGGAGGAATTCCGACCTGGTCTTTCAGCACCTGGGCCGTGGGCGATTTGTCCGGCTCCTTGCATTTCTTGCAGAGCACCCGGACCAGGCGCTGGGCCAGCACGGCTTCCAGAGAGGACGCGACCAGGTAAGGCTCGACACCCATGTCGACCAGCCGGGTCAACGCGCCCGGCGCGTCGTTGGTGTGCAGGGTCGAGAAAACCAAATGCCCGGTCAGCGACGCCTGCACAGCGATCTGGGCTGTTTCCTGATCGCGGATTTCACCAATCAGGATCACGTCCGGATCGTGCCGCAGAATCGAGCGCAAGCCCCGGGCGAAGGTCAGCCCGGCTTTTTCGGAGACCTGGATCTGGTTGACGCCTTTGAGCTGGTATTCGACGGGATCTTCGATCGTGATAATTTTTCGGACTGAATCATTGATCTCGTGCAGAGCGGTATACAGCGTGGACGTCTTGCCGCTGCCGGTGGGGCCGGTGACGAGAATGATGCCATGAGGCAGTTGCAGCACGCGCCGGAAGCAATCCAGCTCGCGGGCGGCCATGTCCAATTCCCCCATCCCTCGCAACGTAGCGTTCTGGCGCAACAACCGCATGACCACCGCTTCGCCGTGCAACATCGGAATAATCGAAACGCGGATATCCACTTCGCTATCCTCGATGCGGATTTTAATGCGGCCATCCTGCGGCAGCCGTTTTTCGGCGATATTCAAATGGCTCAGGATTTTCAGCCGGGACACGATCGCGGGCTGAAAGCGTTTCAATTGAGCGGGAACCGGGATGTCCTGCAACACACCATCGATGCGATAGCGAATGCGGAACTCGTCCTCAAAAGGTTCCAGGTGGATGTCGGAGGCGCGCAGCTCGATGGCGTCTTTGAGGACCTGGTTGACGAACCGGATGATGGAAGCGTCGTCTTCGGCGGCGTTGTCGAGGTTCGTGTCTTCGGCGTTTTCATCGACGACTTCGAATCCTTTTTCCTCGTCGAGTGTTCCGATGGTATCGGCGCCGACGCCAAGGCGTTTTTTGAGTTCGCGTTGAATGGCCTCGCTGGAGGCGAGGACCGTCCTGAGGCTGAGGCCCGTGAGGGTTTTGAGCGCGTCCAGGGCCTGGGTGGCGAAAAGGCGGCTGGTGGCGATTTCCACCGTGCCGTTGGTCCGCTGAAGGGGGAGCAATTCCTCCTTCAGCAGTATCCTGGCCGGGAAAAGCGAAAGCAGTTCCCGGTCAGGCTCGACATCTTCCAGGGTCGTGAAGGAAACGCCGTACTCCTTCGCCAGCCACCGCAGCACTTCCTCCTCGGTTTGAACCGGGCCGCCCGTTTTGGGATGCGCCAGCAACTCCGCGTCGCCAGGCGACAACTGCCTGGCAGCCAGCATTCGTTGCAGCAGCGCGGCCGACTCGGGAACCTGGGCGGCGGGAGTCATTGCCTGGATTAATTGATCAGTCCCAGCGACAGAGCCACGGCTTCCTGTTTGACCGTCAGGATCTTTTTCAAGTCCGCCTGCGCTTTTTCAAGGGTGGCTTCCTTGGATTTCCGTGAATCCCGGTACTTCTCCATTGCAGCTTTTATCTGGCCCGCGGGAG